>JAAYZO010000016.1 GCA_012514865.1 Lentisphaerota bacterium
CTCCAGCGGCTGACGCGAGCCCCGCGCCGCGGCGGCCTGCAGACGGCCGTCCATCGGGGCGTAGAAGAGCACCGCCGGCGAGACCTCGACCGCCGGCAGCAGCGGCGGCGGCACGCTCTCGGCGCAGCGGAAGCCCATGTAGCGCCGGCAGGCGTTGAAGGGCAGCGGCTGCCGCGACGTGGTGCGGGCGTCCCACTCGGTCAGGCACCAGGCGCCGCCGCGGGTCACGCCGCGGTAGTGCGGGCCCCGCGCCACGGGGTTCTGCGGCGGGCTGCGCAGGTAGAAGTCCTCCTGCCAGACGTCCTCGACCCACTCGCGGACATTCCCGGCCATGTCCCAGGCCCCGCACGGGCTGCGGTCACCCTCCTGGGAGCCGACCGCCTGGGCCTCGTGCCAGCCGGCCTCGGCGGTGATGAGCCGTCGTGGCGACCACTCCTGGCCCCACGGGTAGCGCCGGGCGTCGGTGCCGCGGGCGGCGCGCTCCCACTCGGCCTCGGTCGGCAGACGGCGTCTCACATGGCGGGCATAGGCGGCGGCGCCATTCCTCGAGACCGCACAGGCGGGGTGATTCTCATAGCCGCGGCGGACCCGGCACTGCCCCGTGGTGCTGTCGACGTCGATCCGCGAGGCGCTGTTGGCCAGGTCGCACCACTCGTAGAGGCGCGCCAGGTTGCCGGGTGCGGCGGCGTTGAGGAAGGCGACGAACTGGGCATTGGTGACCTCATGGCAGTCGATCCAGAAGGCGTCCAGGTGGACGGTGTGGGGCGGGTACTCGGCGGTGCGGCCGTGGGCGTCCTCGTCGTTGGCGCCCATGGTGAAGCTCCCGGCCGGCACCAGGATCTGCGGCATGCCGTCGGCGGCGGCGAGGCGTTCCTCCTGGCCCTCCGCCGTCAGGATCGTGAGCCCGAGAAGCAGGATCGTCATCCGCATGGGCAGCGTCCTCCCGGAAGGCGCCGGTGGGCGGGGCAGGGCGGCGATGGCAGGGCGTTTCATGGCACCTCCAGGAACAGCGCCGCGACGCGGCCTTCGAAGGGCTCGAGGTGGAGACGGAGGCGCCCGTCCGGCGCCTGTCCGACGGCGAGGTCGCGGCTCGCGTCGAGGGTCTGCATCCAGGCGCGGCGAGGGCTGCCCTCGACGGCGCTGTCGAGGTCCAGATCGAGGTCCCAGGCGGTGCGGTCAGACGGCTCGCGCCGATCCAGGAGGGTGATCACCACGCGGGTGTGCTCCGGGTGCCGGAACCAGCGCGCCTCGACCCGCGCCGGCGTGGCACCCAGGCCGAGGTCGTCGAGGAAGTCGCCGCGGCTCATCTCCGGGTGGCAGGCACGCCGCAGGGCCACCATCCGGCGCTGCCAGTCGTCCGCCAGCTCGGGGGGGCGGTGGCTCATCGGGAACTCGAAGCGGTTGCCAATAAGGAAGACCCTCTCGATGGCGTCGCGGCTGGTCAGGCGTTCGCCCGGGTAGAACTGCTTCAGGCCGTCGTTGCCATTGCACATGCCGGAGAAGAGCGGGTACTCCGGCAGGGTGTAGCGCACGACCTCCGGGTGGGCATGCGGCGGATGCCACATCAGGCCAAGGGCGTGGGTGCCATACTGCAGCAGGCGGTCGGAGGCGTACTCCTGCATCAGGCCGAACTGCCGCGGCGCCCGGCGGCGCAGCCGCGCGAAGAAGTCGATGATGCTCTGGCCCTCGGCGGCCGGGCGGCGGTGCCCGTGGTCGGTGGCGAAGCACGGGCTGCCGCGCGACACCGGGCAACTGTCGAGGTACCAGACATCGAGGCCGTACTCGCGCGCCCATTTGTCCACCACCCAGTAGGCGTAGTAGTCGGTCCAGGCCTTGCCCGCCGGGCAGGTATTCCAGTAGTCGTCGAGGTAGCCCGGCACCGTCGTGGACCACATCGAGTAGCTGCCGGTGTGGTCCATGAGGCTCTGCTGGAGCCAGCCCTCGGCCAGGTAGTCGAGGCCCGGCCGCGGGATGGCCCTGGGGATCTTCTGGGCCAGGCGCGGCTGCCTAAGGAAGGTCCCCAGGAGCGGATCGCCGGTGTTGAAGTTCAGGTAGACGCCGAGGCGTCCGCCGCGGCGGTGGATGGCACGGATGGCCTGCCTGAGATCCGCCTCGGTGCCCATGTAGGGATTCGGGAAGCCGAAGGCGTGGTACGACAGCTCGCCGCCGGTCATCTGACTCCAGAGCTGGATGTAGTCGATGCCGATGGCCTGGGCATTCTCCAGGACGCGCGGGAGCTGCCCGAACTCGTAGCCGGGGCCGCCGGTCATGACATAGCCATCGGCCTCGACCAGCCAGTCCGGCCGCGGTCGCTGGGTGAAGGTCTGGCGGAACCAGGTGCGGTAGAGATCCGCGGCGCGGTGCCAGTCGCCGGCATGGGGCGCCAGGCCGCAGGGCCCCGGCGTCCAGCGCTCGCCCGGCCAGCACAGCGCCCAGCGCTGGACCGCCAGGGTCAGCAGGCGCGAGGCGGCTTCGCTGCGCAGGATCAGGTGCGTCTCGGGCAGGGGCGACACGTCGCCGACCTTGACATAGAGCCCGCCGGCGGCGCCGTAGAAGTCGAACCAGCCCATGGTCAGCGGGCCGATGTAGGGCAGCGGCCGCTGGCCCACCAGGGTCCGGCCCGGGTCGGGGAAACGCTGACCCATGAGGTACGGCACCACGACATGCGGATCGGCGCCGCAGGCGGTGTCAGGCAGTCCGGAGAGACTTGGGTAGCGCACGCGGTGAATGACCAGCGACTGGCTCGGCCGAACCGTGCGCGGGTTGTCGATGGCGATGTCCCAGAGCGTCTCCACGCCCTGCGGCGGCACCGTGATCGTCAGGGTCACCAGCGCCGAACCGCTGAGGCGGTGGCGGAAACGCAGGCGCTGGCCGAAGGCGCCGGCGTCCGCCTCGACCGCCTCGAGGGTGTCGTGGTCGGGGAGGATGGTCTGGACATCCTCATCACGGAAGCAGTGCGGCCGGCTCAGGAAGCTGACCGCGTCGATCTCGGCAATGGCGAAGCCCTCCGGCGGGGCCGCGATGGTCAGGCCGCAGGTGCGGTTGGCCGCTCCGAGCAGCCGGCCGCTCTGGCGGTCGAAGGTCAGCGAGACCTCGTCATTGCCGACGGTCACCGGCTCCGGCTCGCCGCGCCGGGCGCGCAGGGCCTCGGCGGGCAGGATCAGCGGCGCCGGCGCCAGGATGGGCTCCTCGTCCAGCCAGACCTCGAGAGACTGCCAGACGCTGGTGCCGGGGCTCCAGAGTTCCTCGGCCGCGAGGTCGAGACGGGCGGCGCCGTCGGCGGCTGGCGCCAGGGCCTCGTCCACGACACGGTCGCCATGGGCGCCCCGCAACACCAGGCGGGCGCGCGCCCGGCCGGCCGTCGGCAGGCCGTCCGCCAGCATCGACCAGTGCGGCCCTGTGCCCATCCGCCGCACGCCGCTCGACTCCAGGCCGATCGACTCCGACAGAAAACGCAGGCGGCCGAAGCCCTCGGGTTCGTGGAACCCCCGCACCAGCGGCGACCAGGTCGCGTACTGGCGGTGCAGGCGGTCGTTGCGGGCGATGTTGAAGGACCACTCCTGACCCGGTACCGGCGCACCGGCGCTGTCGAGGGCCGCCCAGGGCACGCGGACCTCCACGACCCAGGCCTCGGCCGTGCGCGACACCGCCGCCGTCCAATCGCCGTTCCAGGTCTTGTCCATGGCCTTGGCGTCGTAGAGCACCCCGGCGAGGTTGACGGCCAGGTGGACGTAGCCCCGCGGCTTCGGTGCCAGGTAGATCTCGACGCACTCGTCGCCGCAGACAGCGCCATCGCGGTCGCGCGCCATGCCGGCCTCGAGCGCCGTGGCCGTGCCGGCGGGGAGGTCGCACGCGATTCCGAGGTACAGTGCCTCGGCATCGTAGAGGCAGCGGATCGCCGTTCGGCGCCGCGCCGCCTGGTCGCTGCCGAGGACACGGAAGTCCGTCGAGGCGACGGCCCGACGCCAGGCGTCCTCCTGCAGGTCCCCGTCGACCACGACCGGGCCGGTGCTGCGGCTGACGCCGAGGGTCGGCGCCGCGACCGCAGGCAGCCCCGCCAGCGCCACGACCGCCAGGGCCACACCGAGAATGCGCGGGAAGATCGTCGCCACGTCTCGCCTCCATCCCTATGCTGATCACGCGCCTCGAGGCCGAGGCTGCTCCGCCGGCCGTCCTGCCGTCGCCAGGGCAGCCTGCCGCCGCTCGCGTCGGCGGCGGGCCCCTTTCCCCAGTGCCACCGCTGCGTCCCGGCGGCGCTCGTGCAATGGTGCCCGGCGCCGGGAACCTAACGCCCGGCGACACCGCCTGCAAACCCCCACCGCGCCCGGCGCTCGCCTGGCCGGCGGGGGGGCTGTTCTGAAGCACGGTTCTGGCACCTCTTCAGGGTGCGCGGTTCGAGGCTTCCCATTTCCGGGGGTCCTGCTGCGCGCGGCCCCCGGCTACGATCTGGCACCCCCTCAGGACGGCCGGGCAAGCCCTGACGCGATCTTCGAGCAGCCCTGTGGCCGGCGGGGGGGCGCCTTGGCAATCGCCCGGGCGGTGGCCATATTGGCGGGCGACGGGGGAGAGCCTGGCGTGGTCAGCCCGGTCACCCCCGGCTCATCCAGGATGCAGGTGCTCTCGGTGAACCCAGTGTACAGCACAACTCCGGTTCGGCCCTGGCGGCGCGTTCATTTCACCGGCATTGGCGGTGTCGGCATGGCCGGCCTGGCGCACATCCTGGCCGACTGGGGCGTGGGCCTCACCGGCAGCGACGCGGCGGCGTCGGCGATGACCCGCTCGCTGGAGCGCCGCGGCATTGCGGTCCGTGTCGGCCATGATGCCGGGATGGTCTCCGGCGCCGATGTCCTCGTCTACAGCAACGCGGTGCCGCCGGACAACCCGGAGCGCGCCGCGGCCGCGTCACAGGGTCTGGCGACCTGTCTGCGGGGCGAGTTCCTGGCGCAGGTGGCGGCCTGTTTCCCGGTGGTGGTATCGGTCGGCGGTTCGCATGGCAAGACCACCACCACGGCGATGATCGCGCATATCCTGCGCGCCTGCGGCCGATCGCCGGGGTACCTGGTCGGCGGCCAGGTCCACGGCTGGGAACGCTCGGCGGCGGCCGGTGCCGGGGAGGTCCTGGTCACCGAGGTCGACGAGAGCGACGGCACCCAGGCTCTGATCGCGAGTACGGTCGCGGTGATCACCAACATCGACGACGACCACTCCTGGAGCCTCGGCGGCGAGGCGGCCCTGCGGCGCAACTTCGCCGCCTTTGCGGCCAAGGCGACGCGAGTCGTTTCCTGGGACAGCCCCGCGACGCGGTCTGTTCTCGGGGCGCACGGCGCCTGCCACCTGGCCGGCCCGGGCGACATCCCGCCGGAGCTGTCGCTGCCGCAGGCCGGCGAGCACAACCGCCGCAATGCCTGCCTGGCGATCCTGGCCACGGCGGCGCTGGGCGTGCCGCGCGACGAGGCCCTGCGGGCGCTGCGGTCGTTCCCGGGGGTCGAGCGGCGCCTGAGCCTGCGTTTCCGGTCGCCCGGGGCGCGTCGGGTCATCGTCGAGGACTACGCCCACCACCCGGTCGAACTCCAGGCCAGCCTGGAGGCCCTGCGGCAGTCGTGGCCGCAGCACCGCCTGCGGGTGGTCTTCCAGCCGCACCGCTACGAGCGCGTCCGGCGCTACGGCGAGGCCTTCGCCGGGATCCTCGGCCGCCAGGCTGACGAGGTCTGGGTGGTGGCGCCCTTCGCGGCCTGGGTCGACGATGCCACCGTGGCCGACCCGCGCCAGATCGCGGCGGCCGTGCAGGGCCCGCCCTGCCACTACTGGGATGGCCCGCTGGAGGCCCTGGCCGGGGCGGTCCTGAGTGCCGCCGACGGCACCCCCGAGGTCGTCGCTGTGATCGGGGCCGGCGACGTCGCGCGCGTCGTCCCGGA
>JAAYZO010000968.1 GCA_012514865.1 Lentisphaerota bacterium
CCCGGCTTGCGCAGGAACTTGCCGACCGCCTTCTCGTCGTAGCTCGGGCTGTCGACGAAGAAGTACTCCCAGGCGGCGACGTCGGTGTAGAGCTTCGTCCGCGACTGCATGAGTCGCGCCACGGCCTCGAGGCGCGCGGCGTCGGCCGTGGCGGCCCAGGGCAGGCGGCTGATGGCGGCGCGGACGCCCTCGAGGAAGGCGTCGAAGGGCAGCGCCGCCATGTACTGGCCGTTGAGGTTGAGGAGCTTGGCGGCGTCCATCTGGGCCGACGACTGCAGCACCCGGTCGAGGCTGAAGGCCTGCACCAGCTCCTCGCGGCTGAGCTTCTCGCGGTCGTCGCCCGGGTTCCATCCCAGCAGGGTGAGGTAGTTGAAGAGGGCCTCGGGGAGGTAGCCCTTCTCGCGGAAGTCGCCGACGAAGGCATCGCCGTCGCGCTTGCTGTAGGGCTTGCCGCTGGCGTTGACGATCATGGGCAGGTGGGCATAGGCCGGCGCGGCCGCGCCGAGGGCATGGAAGAGGAAGAGGTGCCGGTAGGTGTTCTCGACATGGTCGTCACCGCGGATGATGTGCGTGATGGCCATGGTGATGTCATCGACGACATTGGCGAGGTGGAAGACCGGCGAGCCGTCGCTGCGCACGATGACGAAGTCGCGCAGGCTGTCGAGGGGCTTGCTCAGGGGGCCTTTGACCAGGTCGTGGTAGGTGATGGCACGGCGCGTGAAGCGCAGGCTGGCCGCGCCCGGGATGCTGAAGCTCTCGCCGGCGAGGACGCGGTCGATGACGGCGTCGAGGCGGAAGAGCACCGCTCCGGCCGCGTCGAGGATCTCCAGATCGCGGTAGCCCGCCAGGCAGGCGCCGCCCTCGACCGCCTTGCCCTTGGCCGTCGGCACGCTGTACTGCAGGCCGTCGGGGCCGACACGCACCGGCTCGGCAGGATGCACCGCCAGCTCGGCCGGCCCGACCGTGGTCACGCCCGGGACCGCCTCGGCCTGCCAGGGAATGCGGAAGAGCACCGCCTCGCCGCCGCCGCCCTTGGCGGCGCGGTAGGCATCGCCCTGGCTCAGGAGGCGCGCCGCGGCCTGGTCGTGCGCCGGACGCTGCTGCGTCTGGTACACCGGCTCGCCGTCGTAGTCCAGACCGAGCCAGCGCATGACATCCAGCAGCGTCGCAATCGCCTCCGGGGTGCTGCGCTCCAGGTCGGTGTCCTCGATGCGCAGAAGGAAGGCGCCCCCGGCGTGGCGCGCCAGGAGCCAGTTGAAGATCGCAGCACGGATGTTGCCGATGTGGACATGCCCCGTCGGCGAGGGCGCAAAACGGACGCGTACGGCCATGGCACTACCCCAGATCTGCAGGTCGCCCAGGCTCGACCCAACGGCGCCGGGGGATGACAACCACCCGCCTTCATCACGGCCGCCGCGGTCAGGACCTGGACTGTCGCAAAGCCCATACTATAGCGGCCTTGCCTGGATTATTCGCGAAGCGCGGGTGCTTCGCTCACAATCCACTTGCGCCGCAGTGCGGCGCAAGTTTCGACGCGCGTCGCGTCGCGCCGCTTGCTCAAGGCCAGCCCAGAGCAAGAGGCCGCGAGTGCCTCGC
>JAAYZO010000969.1 GCA_012514865.1 Lentisphaerota bacterium
ACCTCGTAGGCCTGGCGCGACACCTCGACCGACTGCCGGGCCCGCGGCAGGAGCTGCCCCTCGTAGAGGGCCATCCGGCGTTCGGCATCGCGGAGGCGATAGACCGCGCGCTGCCACTCGGCCTGCAGGCGGTTGGCGCGGCCCTGCCGGGCCTCACGCAGCGCCGCGGCCTGCGCGGCCGCTTCGGCGATGCGCGAGCGGTTCAGGCGCGACCAGATGGGCAGCGTGACGCTGATCGAGGCGAAGACCATGTCGCTGCCCTCGGCATTCGGCGACCACGGCCGATCCGACTCGTACTCCAGGCCCAGGGTCACGTCGGGGACGCGCTCGCGGCGCGCCTGGCGCACACCGACCTCGGCGCCGCGCACCTGGGCAGCCCACTCGTCGAGTTCCGGGTTGGCTTCGAGGGAAGCCGCCGCGAGGAACGCCTCGGGCACCACCGCGGTCAGGGCACTGCCCGGCAGGTCGGAGGGCACCGCCAGGGCGGCATCCGCGGGACGGCCAAGCAGGGCGTTCAGTGCCGCGCGCAACGGCTCCCGCAACGCCTCCATCGACAGGGCTTCGTTCTCGATACGGCCCATCTCCACCTGCGCCTTGAGCACATCCGCCAGGGCCTCGCCGGTGCGGAAGCGCGACCGCGCCAGGGCCTCGAACTGCGTGACCAGGGCGAGGTTCTCACGGGTGATGGCGATGGTACGCTCGAGGATGCAGGCCTCGTAGTAGGTCGTGCGGAAGTCAGATGACACCTCGAGGGTGGTCCTATCGAGGCGGTGCTGCGCGGCGGCGATCTCGGCATCGACACGGTCGGCACGGAGGGCGCGCTTGCCGGGACCCGGGAGGCCCTGCATGACCCCGATGCGGTGGTCGGGCGGGTCGGCCGCCATGTCATCCTGACGTGGCCAGAAGCCGTAGGTCAGTGTGGGCTCGGGCAGGGCCCAGGCTTGCGGCAGGCGTTGCCGGGCGGCCTCCACCTCGTGGCGGCGCGCGCCGATGTCCGGGTTGGCCTCGGGAAGACGGGCCAGGAGCTGCTCGAGGGTCTCGGTGCCGGTGATCGGCGGCGTGGAGGGCTCCTGAGCCAGGGCCGCGACGGTGACGACCACGGCCAACAGCCCGGCGCTGCACCGCAGGGCGTCAGTGGCCATCTCGACAGCCAGGAGGCGGCGGCTAAATCCAGTATGTCGATGGGCGATCGTCATGCCGGCTATGACACCGCCCGGCGCCAAGGGGTTCCGAAGGGGAATCCGCCGGGCCGGCTCCGCCAGTGTGGCGGATTTCCCCTCTGGGGACGGCGGGGGAAGCGGGGCCGAGGGGAGGGTCAGACCGGGAGGGACGTGCCCGGACCATGCCGACCCGGGGGTGTCCTCGCGCTGACGCGTTCGTCGACCCCCGGCTACGTTCTGGCATCCCTCCAGGATGCGGATCGCGACGCTCTGGGTTCCGGGGGTGTCCTCGCGCTGACGCGTTCGTCGACCCCCGGCTACGTTCTGGCATCCCTCCAGGATGCGGATCGCGAC
>JAAYZO010000136.1 GCA_012514865.1 Lentisphaerota bacterium
ACGCGCGTCGCGGTGCGCCGCTTGCTCAAGGTTAGCCCTGAGCAAGAGGCCGCAAGTGCCTCGCGTCGAAGCCCGAAGGGTGACCTGTTCAAGAGCCGCCGTGCGGCGCGTGAATAGGTCAGGCTAAAGCCGCTTCACCGGCGTAGAACGCCGGATATGGCATGGCGAAACATCGCTGGCGGTACCTCCTGCGGCCTTCCGTTCTGGCGCCCTGAAAGGGCATCATTCGTCAGCCCAGGGCAACGCCCTGGGAAATGGACCGATCCGCAGGGCAGGCTGAAAGTCTGCGACAAAACGACGCACGCAACGACGCGACGTTTCATACGAGCCACCCCTAGCGCCGGGCGGCGGCGCGGAACTCCTGCGGGCCGCCGCCGAAGTGACGCCGGAAGACGCGGAAGAAGTGGCTCGGGTCGTAGAAGCCCCAGCGTTCCGCGATGACCTTCAGCGGCAGGCTGGTGCCACGGATGTCGCCCGCCGCGCCGGCCAGGCGTGCCCGCAGGGCGAACTGCGCGAAGGTCCCTCCCAGGGCCAGGCGGAACAGCTCCGAGAATCGGCTCGAGGAAAGGCCACAGGCCCGGGCCGCCTCGGCGACGCGCACCGGCTCGCCGCGGCGGCGGCGGACCAGGTCGATCGCCGGCTGCACCCGCGGCCGGCCCCCGGCAACCGGGAGCGTGCCCGGGGCGCTGCCGGCCGTCCACGACTGCAGGACCAGGAGCAGCGCCTGATGGAAACTCAGCCAGGCCGCCACACCCCCGGAAGCGTCACCGCCGTCGGCCAGATCGGCCAGGGCCGCGGCCAGGGGAAGCATCCGCGAGCGCCATGGCCCGCCCAGCCGCGGACGCTCCTCGGGCACCGCCAGGAACGGCGACTCCCACGGCGTCCGCCCGAAGGGATCGAGCGAGCCCAGGGCCTCCAGGAGGACCGTGCAGAGGACCACCTCGGTCGGACCCCGCGGCTCGCCCCAGTGCGGCTCCCAGCACGAGGTCAGCCAGATGTCGCCGGGCTCGACCAGGCGCTCGTGGCCGGGCAGGCTGACGCGCAGGGCGCCGTGCAGGCCGATGCCCAGATGCAGGGCGTAGTGCGTGTCTGGCAGTGACAGCGCCGGGCTGGCGCCGTCATAGCGGTAGTGATGCAGCCGGAGGGGCTCGCGCAAGCTCAGGTGGTGGTCGTAGGCACGGCTGTTCTGGTACAGGTCCATCGTGAAATCCTACCATCCTTCAAGAGGATTTTACCACGCGGGTCTGCTTTTACAAGCGCCTGCGGTGGCCTACTGTTAGGGGTGTGCCAGGGCCTCCGCGCCTGGCCGTCAAACCGCGCGTGCGGCCGCTGGCCCCGCGGAACCTCAGGAGAGTGGACCATGGAACGGATTCGTGTCGGTCTCGTGGGTTGCGGCGGTATGGCTCGCAGTCACGCCAGCCGCTTCAGCATGATCCTGGACCAGATCGAGATCACGGCGACCTGCGACATCATCGTGGAGCGCGCGCAGGCGGTGGCGGATCTCCTGCCGGGCAAGCCGTTCGTGACGCCGGACTGGCGTGAGATGTACGACAAGGTCGACGCGGTGCTGCTGGTCCTGCCGCACCACCTGCACCACCCGGCCACGGTGGACTTCCTGAACCAGGGCAAGCACGTCCTGGTGGAGAAGCCGATGGCGAACAGCGAGCGCGAGTGTCTCGAGATGATCGAGTGTGCGCGCCGCAACGACCGCGTGCTGATGGTGGCGTACTGCATGCGCTTCCACCCGCTGGTGGTGAAGATGAAGGAGCTGATCGACAGCAAGGAATACGGCGAGTGCTTCCAGCTCTCGATCTGGACCGAGCAGCTCACCCGCTACGCGCCGGACCACTGGGCCAGCAGCGCCAAGACCCTCGGCGGCGGCCAGCTCTTCAGCCATGGCTGCCACTACATCGACCTGATGCTGTGGATGATGGGCAAGCCGGTCCGCGGCATGCACCTGGGCACCAACACGGGCACGCCCTGGATGGAGCGCGAGGGCACCAGCAACGTCACCATCGAGTTCGAAGGCGGCAAGATGGGCTACCACATGGGCACCTGGGGCGCCCGTGGCTCGCGTCTGAAGTACAGCTTCCACGCGCACTGCACCGGCGGCATGATCGAGGCGGCCATCACCGAGGGCAAGCTGATCATCCACAACCGCCAGGCGGTCCACGACCCGAACAACCCGAAGGCCGTCCAGAACGAGGAAGTCCTCATGGACGTCAAGCACGCCAAGCCCACGGAAGTGGAAATGGCGCACTTCATCGAGTGCATCCGCACCGGCAAGAAGCCGCTGACCGACCCGGTCGGCAGCCTCGAGGGCCTGCAGGTGATCTGGAAGCTCTATGAGGCCGAGGACATGCACCAGCTCGCCGACCTGCGCGGCATGGGCCTGGACTCGCTCACGATCTGACACACCTGACGACGCTGTCGGGGGCCGCGGGCAGACTCGTGCCGGCGGCCCCCGCGGCGTTTTCGGGGGCGCTTGCGCGCCGGGGTTGGGCGGTCATGGTAGCGTTCCGGTCCGCGTCGGCGCGGTGCCGGTGGCGTCGTCGGCGGCGTGGTCAGGCCGTGGTGGCCGGCGCGGGCCGGGTTTGTCGAGGAGGTCGTGTCCTATGGAGCCGCGTGAGCGCGAGCGCTTTCCGTCCTGTGAGGCGGTGTTGAAGGATGGCCGGTCGGTGACGCTGCGGTTTCTGCAGGGCGACGACGGCCCGGGCCTGGCGGCGTTCTACGCCGGCTGTGACGAGCGCGAGACGCGCTATTACTACCCGCATGCGCTCGATCGCGAGCATGCCCTGGCGAATGCGGCGCGGGCTGACAGCCCGACCGAGGTGGTCCTGCTGCTGGTCGATGCCGCCGGTGCGGTCGGCGGCTATGCCTGGTATCGCTGGCGCGAGCCGCAGGCGCCGATGAGCGGCTTCGGCATCTGTGTCGCGAAGGCCTTCCAGGGCTGCGGCGCGGGGCGCGTCCTGATGGAGCGCCTGCTCGAGGTGGCGCGGACGGTCGGGCCGCCACGTATGCGTCTCACCTGCCAGCACGCCAATGTCCACGCCGTGGCGCTCTACCAGAAACTCGGCTTCCGGGTGGTGCGCGAGAGCATGGTCCGGGCCCGTCGCGGCTGGCCGGCCGAGCCGGAGTACCACATGGAGCGCCCGACCCGCTGACGGATCGTAGCACGGACGGCGCCGTGGGCCTGCGTACCTGCACCGGTCACAGCGCCTCGGCCTCCTGGAGTTCCAGCGAGCAGGTGCCCCACTGCTCGATGACGCGGCCCTGCACCCGGTAGGGCCCGGCGTGGGTGAAGAGGCCGCCCAGGCGTTCGTGGGTCGGCGGGAAGAGCACGGCGTCGTAGACCCCGGTGGCGTCCTCGAGGGTGACGAAGCTCATGGGCCGGGTCGTGTCTGCGGCCGGGCCCTGCGCGTCGCTGACCTTGACGGCATCCAGAATCCCGACCATGGCGACGGTCTGCTCGAGATGCCGCGGCAGGTCGACGGCGCGGCAGAGTCCGTCGACCGGCAGGAGGTCGGTGGGGTGGATGCCGAAGGGGATGCCGGTGAGGGCCATCTGGGCCACGGCCAGCGGCGCCAGGCGCGTCGTGGCGGCGGATCGCAGGAGGACCGGCTGGCGGGCCTGTCCGCCACTGTGGTAGAGGTGCTGCAGGAGGTCCTCCCGCGGGCCCCAGGCGGCGCAGGCGCCGACCAGGATGAGGGCCTCGAGCTCGCTCGGCCGGCAGGAACCCCGTGCCAGGAGGTCTGGCAGGTCGGCGAAGGGCCCGCCCTGAGCGCGCGCCGCCAGCAGGGCCTCGCAGCCATGGCGGCTGAGGCCGCGGATGAGGCCCAGGCCGGCACGCAGGCCCTCCGGCCGCGGCGTCCAGGCGGCGGCGGAGCGGTGGATGTCCGGCGGCAGTACCGGGATGCCATGGCGCAGGGCGTCCCAGACGAAGACGCGGGGCGGGTACATGCTCTTGTGGCCGTTCAGGACGGCCGCGTAGAACTCGCGCGGGTAGTGTGCCTTGAGCCGGGCGGTGAGCCAGGCCAGTCGGGCGTAGACGGTGGCGTGGGCCTTGCAGTAGGCGTAGGAGGCGAAGCGTGTGACGGCGCTCCAGATTGCCTCGGCCTGGGCCGCGGGCAGGCCGGCGTGCGGCGAGCGCTGGAAGAGGAAGCGGTCGCGTTCCTGGGCAAAGGCGTCGCTGGAGCGCTCGGCGCTGACGGCGCGGCGCAGGACATCGGCGTCGGCCGGGCTGTAGCCGGCCAGGTGCACGGCGACCTTCATGACGTCCTCCTGGTAGAGCATGACCCCGTAGGTCCCCTCGAGGAACTCGGCCATGGCCGGGTGCAGGTAGGCGACCGGCTCGAGGCCGCGTCGGCGGCGTATGAAGGCCTCCTTCATGCCGGCGGCGGCCGGGCCGGGCCGGATCAGCGAGATCGCCGCGGCGGTCTCGCGGGGTGTCGATGGCGCCAGGGCCCGGCAGAGCTGGCGCATGCCCGGTGATTCGCACTGGTAGACGCCCAGGGTGTCACCGCGGGCGAACAGGCGGTGGACCTTGTAGTCGTAGCGCGGGCCGGGCTCGCGCAGCTCCAGGCCGCGGTCGCGCAGGTGCCGGCAGGCCTCGTCGATGACGGTCAGGCCCGAGTTGCCGAGGAGGTCCATCTTGATCAGGCCGATGGCCTCGGCCTGGTCCTTCTCGTAGTGGCTGATCAGGATGCCCTTGGCGGCGCGGGCCAGGGGGGTGACATCGGTGATCGGGCCCGGCGTGATCAGCAGGCCGCCGCAGTGGCAGCCGAGATGCCGCGGCCGGCCGGTCAGCATCGCCGTCAGGCGCTCCAGGTCGGGACAGGCCTCCAGGCCGGCCTCCAGGCGCTCCAGGCGCTCCGCCGACAGGCCCAGGAGGCGGGCCGCGTCGCGGCGGGCGCCGCGCTCGCGGTAGCACTGGACCGTGGCCACCATGGCGACGTGGTCAGCGCCCCAGCGGCGGTAGCAGAAGTCGACGACCTCGTCGCGGCGGACGTCGGCGATATCGAGGTCGA
>JAAYZO010000970.1 GCA_012514865.1 Lentisphaerota bacterium
CCGCAGCACTCGAAGGCGACATCGAGCCGCAGCGGCTCGCGCTCGGCAATCTCGCCGACGATGTCGTCGCGGTCCGGATTGCCGCCCCAGGCGGCGCCGTGGGCCCGGGCCAGCGACACCCGCGCGTCAATACGGTCACTCACATAGACCGCCGCGGCACCCGCCGCCAAGGCCGGCAGCATGACGCTGAAGCCGATCGGGCCCATGCCGAAAATGCCCACCCGCGCACCCGCCATCGGGATCGACTGGCGCACCGCGTAGACGCCAATCGAGAGCGGCTCGATCAGCGCCGCCTCAGCCATGCTCAGCGTCGGCGGCAACGGAAAACAGCACTCCTCGGGCATCACCAGACGCTCGCTCAGACAGCCGTCGAGCTGACCCGGACAGCCGAGGTACCTGAGCTGCCGGCAGGTGTGCGGCCGACCGGCCAGGCACTGGTCACAGGCGTGGCACGCCACCGGCGGGTCGATCGCCACCCGGTCGCCCGGCTTGACATGTCGCACCGCCGGGCCGACCGCCTCGACCACACCGGCGGCCTCGTGGCCCACGGCAAACGGATAGCGCACCACCTGGCTGCCGATGCGGCCGCTCGTGTAGTAGTGCACATCCGAGCCGCAGACGCCGACGGCACGGACGCTCAGAAGAACGTCGTCAGGTCGGGTCAGGACCGGGTCGGGGACCTCACACAGCGCCATCTGGCGCAGGCCGGTGAGCTGAACTGCCTTCATGGGTGGTCTGCCCCTGGGTAATCGCCCCCCGATGCAGAAGCACACCGGGTCGTCGGTCGGAAGGGAAATCTGATGCGCCGCAGGCGCTTTTCAAGGCCGAAACGCAGAAGGGCCGCCGGCCCGTGGGACCGGCGGCCACTGGCGTGGGTGGTGGGTCGCCATGAGGCGGAGAAATCGCGGCGGCCGCAGCTGCTTGGGCTTCTGGAAGCTCACTTCCTGGAGGTCCTCACCCGTCAGGGGCAGCGACCTCGCGTTGCCATGCGAACCGTACCGCGTTTCTACCACACCACGCTCTACTCCGAAGCTACACCGCGAGACACCCGTTTGTCAACGGCTGCCCCGGAAAAAGATCAAAAGAACCGCCGCCCGGCGCCAACGCAGCGGCGGCGGGGCGGAGGTGGGCGCCACGAGCCGAGTGGCGCTCCCCCTGGGCGCTGCCGGCGCCACCACAGGCCCGCCGTACACCCTGTCCACCCTGTCCACGGATCGATGCTCGTCGACACTGGCGCCGCATTATAGTGCGGCGCACGTGGGGCGTGAGCGACGCGATGTGCTTTGCGAATGATCCCGGTTAGGAGGAGCTGCAATGACAGTCACTGCACGCGTCTGCCGGTCCACGACGATCGCGATGCTCGTCAGCGTGGTGGGGGCATTGCCGAGCCTGGCCGACTCTCCACGTCCAGATCTGACCAATCTGGCCAAGGGCCTCCCGGTCGCCTTCGGCTCGGCCCCGAACTACCCTGCGGTGACAGACGCTGCGGACCCGGGCCAGCTCACCGATGGCAGCCTGAGCACGGCGTCGCCCATGTGGTACGACACGCAGGCCGTGGGCTGGCGGATGGTCGATCCGGTGGTGTTCACCCTCGACTTAGGCCGGGACGCGCCCATTCGGGGCGTGGCGATGCACACCTGCGGCGGCAAGGCCGGCGTCGAGTGGCCCGCCGGCATTTACGTATACGTCAGCGATACCGGCGACAGGTACAGCCTCGTCGGGGATCTCATGAGCCTGAGCAGCGAAAAGCCGCCCGCGAGAGGCTATGCCGACCAGTGGCTGGTCACCGATGCTGTCGCGACACACGGGCGCTACGTCAGGTTCGTCTGCTCGCCCAACAACCTCGGCAACGGCGCCTACGTCTTCCTCGATGAGGTGGAGGTCTACGAAGGTGACGACGCCTGGCTGGCACGGCCGCTCGCGTTCGCCGAGGCACCGACGCACTGGCGGGCCGAATGGTCCGAGATCACCTGGTCGCCACGCCCTGAAGCGGTCCGCGTCGCCGCACGGCCGACGCCGCTGACAACCATCGACGGCGATCGGCCCGTCGACGACGGCGGGCCGCTGTACCACGTCGCCACCGCTGCCGACGGTGTGACCTTCACGCTGAAGGGCGAGGCCGGGCGACCGCGGGAGATGCGATGGTCGGCCCGACTGGCCGAACCGGTGTCCACCGAGCGTTGCCGCTGGGTCACGCTGAGGTTTCGCGGCGACGGGCTGCGGCGGTCTTTCCGGATCCAGCCGCTGGTCCAGCTCGAAGGCGTCAATCACCGCAGCGACGAAAACAGCGTGGTGCTGCTCGAGGTCAATGCCGCGCTCAATGACGGGCGCTACCACACGCTGCTCAAGCGGCTCCCGGATGCGTTCGACCTGCATCGAGTCGCCGTGACGATCGAGACCGACAGCGACAGTGCCAGCCTGGAGATCGCGGCTCTCGAACTCTCCGACGTGCCTCCCCAGGTGTTCACTACGCAGATCACAGCGGACACGGCCCGGATGCCGGACGGTTTCATCCCGGTGGCCCTGGGTGATCGCCTGGACGGTACGCTTGCCGAGTGGTTCGCCCAGAGCCTGGAAGCGCACGGGGCGGTTCTGGATGGCGCCACCGGCCTGGCGCCGGGCCCGGTCGTGGTGTCGGGGGTGCCCTTTGTAATCGCGGACGGCCCCGCCAACCTCGCGCGCCTGCCGCAGTCGGAACTCCCTGAGGACGAGGTCCTGTTCCTGGGTGCACCTGTCAAGCGGCGGCACCTGAATCCGCCCTCGCGTGATGACTCACTGAGCGTCGATGTCGACGCCGCGGCCCGCGAGGTCGCGCTGCTGATCGCCCTTTCAGCGCCGCCGGTTCAGCGTCGTGGCGGCATCCCCCACGCGCCTCTGAAGCTGCGCGACATCGAGTGCATCGCCATCGAGCTGATGTACGACGGCGACGAGACCGAGGTGTCGTTCCCGTACTCGGTGGCCGACGAGGCCTGCTACCTGCCGGCCCGGGAACTGGGCGCCTACATCGTGGCGGCCGATCCCTCTCGCCGACTGCGTCGCGTGACGCTCCGCAGCAACCAGTACGGGATCGGGTTGGCTCTCGCGGGAGTGACACTGAATACCTCCGGGCAGGCCATGGTCCCGTCGTTGGCGGCGGTTCGGCAGCCCGAGACTGTCCGGGAGAACCCCGACCCGCCAGCCAGGCCGCCCCGGATCGACCACAGCGGCCATCATCTGACCTTCAGCAACCGGTGGTACCTCTACCGCCTCGATCTGAGCGAGGGCTTCGTCATCGATCGCATGGTCAACCGCTGGAATGACGGCGCCCGGATCGGCCTCGCCCCCGATGCCGGCCTGCGGGTGCGCGTGGGCGAAACGATCTACACCGGCCGATGTTTCACACCCGAGATCACGGAGCTGACGCCGACTCGGGCAACGATCAGGCTCAGCAGTCGGCGTGCGGAGCTGCCGCTCACGCTGCTCGTCCGCATGACCACCGACGACTCGGCCGAACTGGCGTTCGACGTCGAGCTGACCCACCACGGCAAGGACGCGCTCGCGGTGGAGACCTGCCTGCCGGCGCTGCGCGGGTTCGCCATCGATCAGATCGCGCCCACGCGCCTGTTCTTTCCCCAGTACCGCGCCGTCGACACGGATCAGCACGTGGCACTGCGCGCACCTTACGGCGTCGAGTTCTCGGGGCAGTTCATGGATATCTACAACCGCGCCGCCGGCGTGGGGCTGATGGTGCGGACCGACAACCCACAACAGGACATGGCGACCTTCACGCTGCGCAAGGACGACCGCGGCGTCAGCGGCGGTGTCTGCTTCCCGGCGGAGCACAACACCCTGGCCGCCGGCGAACGACGTGCCTATCCGCGTGTGTCGCTGATCGCCCACAACGGTGACTGGCACACGGCCTTCAGACTGTACCGGGACTGGCTGCGACGCTGGTACTCACCCTACAAGTCGCAGAACAAGGAGGTCTTCCTGAAGGCCTGGGACCTGACCTGCTATCGCCCAAGCGTCGACATCAGTTGGAGCGACGGCCACATCCCGCCGCCTCTTTCCGCGGACCGCTCGCGCTGGTTCATCGACGAGATCTTCGCGTTCGAGACCGAGCACCTGGGACATGTGCCCGACCTGGTCCATTTCTTCAACTGGACACACAACGACCGGCTGCACCGCAACGAGTACGGCGCCGTCGGCACGGACCTGGCCTACGACCAGGTCGGCGGCCTCGAGGTCTTCCGCTCGGGCATCGCGCGCATCCAGGACCACTGGAAGCGGC
This sequence comes from Lentisphaerota bacterium, assembly GCA_012514865.1. Lineage (GTDB taxonomy): Bacteria > Verrucomicrobiota > Lentisphaeria > Oligosphaerales > JAFGRS01 > JAGVUW01. Next base: position 4,271 of record JAAYZO010000970.1, read on the forward strand.
CGCTGTCGCTGTACACGCTGCCGGACCGGTTCCGCCTGTCGGCCCTACCGGACCAGGCCTTGGCAGCCGCTCTCGCGGCGGCAGCTCGGCACAAGGTGATCGACGACGACGCCAGCGCCGCACTCAGGGGCGCCGGACAGCCGGACGGCATCGTCTTCCCGCAAATCGGTGACGAGCGGTGGGTCGAGTACGCCGTCAAGGACATCGCCCAAATGCAGAGCGACACGGGCTGCACCTGCGTCTACCTCGACGTCTTCCCGTACTTCTCGCACTTGCCCTGCCAGGACGGCAGCACGACCCTGTCGGCGTCCCTGCACATGGCCAAAGCCATGCGGGAGGCACTGCCCGACGACGTGGTGTTCTGGTCGGAGTATGCGCTGACCGATGTCGCGTCACAGTTCGCCGACGGCTGTCACCACTATTACTTCCTCGACCTCAACGAGACCTTCGCCCGACCCTACAACCGCACCGACCGCGCCCCGGACGTCTTCATGGACATGCCGATGACGCTGCAGCGGTTCACCCTGCCCCGGTACAGGCTCGTGGACCTGCCGGCCTACATCGAGGCCGGTAACTGCCCGAGCCAGATCGACGCGGCCTTCGTCAATGCCGAGATGTTCACGGAAAACACCTACCGCATCCACCCGTCCCGGATGCGTGCCAAGATCAACCGCGGCGATGCCGTCAAACGCCGTTACCCGGACTGCTTCCGTACCGACACTCCCGCGCCGCGCGTGCCCACCGCGGCCGAAGGACTGGTCGCCAATCACTTCCCGGGCGACGGACGCGACGCCTGGACGATCTACAACGGCCGACCCCGTACCTACAGCGGAGTCGTGCTCAGCGTGCCGCACCGGACCGGCGCCACCTACCGGGATGCCTGGAACGACCGCGACCTCGCCCCCGTCATCGCGGACGGCATGGCGCACCTCGCCGTGACCCTCCATCCGCAACAGCCCGGCTGCGTCGTGCAACAGCAGCCGCGCTGAGGAGAGCCGGCGCTCGTATGAAGCTCCGCGGCGTTGCATGCGTCCTTTGTCGCAGACTTTCAGCCTGCAACGGGTGGCATCTGATTTCCCAGGGCGTTGCCCTGGGCTGATGAATGATGCCCTTTCAGGGCGCCAGACACGGAAGCCCGCGGGAAGGTGCGTGGCGCGAGCGATGGTCTGCCATGCCATATCCAGCGCCGGCGGCGCCAGCGGGGCGGAGGTGGGCGCCGCGAGCCGAGTGGCGCTCCCGCGGGTGCCGGCTGCGCCCGCGGGAGTCCACGGGAGGCGCCGTGGACGGCGCCGGTGGTCGCGCTCGGCTCGCGCGACC
>JAAYZO010000137.1 GCA_012514865.1 Lentisphaerota bacterium
AGGGTGACCAGGTGAGCGCTGACGCGATCTTCAAACAGCCCTGCGCGGGCGCGGGTCGGCCTTGACCCCGGCGGCCGGCCTGGCTAGCTTACCGGAGCGTTCGCCAGATGAGGATGGACCATGCCCACTGCCGCCGACCCGCCAACCCGAGCGCCCGAGCCTTGCGGGAGCCCGCGCCGGCTCTTCGTCGCGGCGGTGCTGCTCGCGGCGGTGCTGATGGCCATCGCGGTCGGGTTCTGCCGGGATCCCTCCAACGATGTCTCGAACTACTACGGGCGCCTCGTGCGCGAGTTTGCCGCCGGCCGTTGGTCGGGGGCGTTCTTCCACCTGATTCCGCCGCTGGTACCGTCCCTGGCCGGCCTGGTGGCCTGGCTTGGCGTGCCGCCCTTTGCGGCGCTGAAGCTGGTCTCCGGGGCCTTCTTTGTGGCGGGCCTATGGCCGCTGGCGCGGCTGCTGCGGCGGGCCCTGCCGGCCGACCAGGCCGCCTGGGGCTGCCTGATCTACGCCGTGGCGCCGCGGCTGGTGGGCTACGCCGGCATGGGCCTTCTGGATTCGGCCAAGACCTTCTTTCTGCTCTGGCTGGCGGAGCAGTGGCTGGTGTACGTGGAGCGGCCACGCCGGCGCACGCTGGTCTGGCTTGGGGTCGGCCTGGCCGGCCTGTCGCTGACTCGCGGCGAGGGCATCTTCTTCCTGCCGCTGGTCCTGCTCGGCATCCTGTCACGGCCATGGCTGGCGGGCGCGGTCACCGGCGTGCCGGTGCGGTCCTGGCGGGCCTTCGTACCGGCCGTCGTGCACAGCCTGGCGGTGGCCGGCATCGTCGGCCTGCTCTGTCTGCCTTGGGCTCTGCACGTCCGCGCCGTCACCGGCTGGCCGGCGCTGGACTCGCGTCAGACGCAGATCCTGCGCGCCGTCCTGAGCCGCTGCCTGCCCGGGCGGGTGTCGCCGTCGCCGCCGTCGTACTGGGGCCAGGCCCCCGAGGCCATGGGGCAGGCACCCGTCGACATCCGCCCCGAGGACCGTCGTACCCCGATGCGCAGTGCGCGCGAAGCGTTCAAGGGCCTCGAGCCGCTGTTTCTGGGTCTCACCGCCATCGGCGTGGCGGCGGCCGGCGGTCGCCGGCGGCGCTGGGGCCGCGTTGACGCCGCCTGCCTGGCCGCCATCCTCTTCAATCTCATCCTGTTCGCCTGTCGCGGCTTCATTACCAAGCGCTACATCGGCACGACGGTGCCCTTTCTGCTTCCCTGGGCGGTGCCTGGCCTGGCCTGGCTGCGCGTCCGCCTCCTCGACCGCCTCCACCCACGGCTCTTCCCGGCGCTCGGCGTCGTGGCCGTGCTCGCCTTTGCGGCCGAGCAGGCCGACGACCTGATCGCGGTCGACACCCCGCCGGAGCAGTTTGCGCGCTGGCTCGAGCCACGGCGGCACGCGGTCGGCAAGGCCAAGCCGGTCCGTCTCGTCTCGGCGCCGCACGGTAAGGACTACCACGACGGGCGCCTGCCGATCATCGGTGCGACCACCTCGCAGTATGCCTTCTGGGCGGCGGCGGACTGGGTCCACCTCTCCCACCGGCGGCGCTTCACCCCCGACGAGGTCCGCATCCTGCTCTGTCGACAGCACGCCGATCTCCTCATCGTGGACCGCGATCTGCGGCGGACCTGCCCGACCCTCGACCCCGAGGCGGTGCCCTGGCTGCGGCCCTTGCCAGACCAGCCCGAGGGGCGTGAGTGGACTGCCTACGCCGTCGACTGCACCCCTGCGGAGGCGCCATGATCCGCGTCACACCCGACATCAGCCTGCCCGACGACGAGGTCGCCCTCTCCTTCACGCGGTCCTCGGGACCCGGCGGCCAGCACGTCAACAAGACCGAGACCGCCGTCGACCTGCGCTTCGACATCCGCGCCAGCCAGGCCCTCCCCGAGGGCGTCCGGCGCCGCCTGCTCCGCCTCGCCGGACGGCGCGTCGATCAGGAGGGCGTCCTGATCATCTCGGCGCAGTCCTACCGCAGCCGCAAGCGCAATATCGAGGAGGCGATCGAGCGCCTCTGTGACCTCATCCGGCAGGCCGCGCAGCCGCCACGGCCGCGACGGCCGACCCGGCCGACCCGCGCTTCGAAGGAACGCCGCCTGACCGGCAAGAAGGCGCGCGGCGAGACCAAGGCCGGCCGGCGCCCCCCGCCCGCCGCCGACGCCTGACCGATCCGCCGCCGCCGGCGCCTGACCGATCCGCCGCCGCCGGCGCTCCCGGCGCGGCACGGGCAAGCCGCCGCCGCCGCCGCCCACGCCGGCGCCGCCTCAGCCCCGCCGGCGCCGCCCCGCCGCCGCCGTCGCCTTCCGTCCGACCCGTCCGCCCCGTCTGGCCCCCCGCCACACTTGGCTGCGCCGCCTGGTCGATGGTGGCGCCCAAAAACACGACCGGTAGCGTCTTCGCGGCTTGCATTCCGCGCGATTGTGCATTACAAGGCAACTCTATGAACACATCGCGTAGTCTTGACGACACAGACATGCGCATTGCGCATATGCTCGGCGAGGATGGCCGGCTCTCCAACCGCGAGTTGGCGCGTCGCCTGGGCATCTCCGAGGGGAGTGTTCGCCAGCGTCTGGGGCGCCTGCTCTCATCGGGTGCCCTGAAGATTGCGGCGCAGGCCAACCTCGAGCAGCAGCCCGAGGCCTTTCTGGCGATTGTGGGTGTGAAGATCGACGGCCGGCGTCTGACCGACTGTGCCGAGCGCATTGCCCGTCTGCCGTCGGTCCTGACCACGATGATTGTCACGGGTCGTCACGACCTGATGGCGATCATCCTGGCACCCTCCCGGCAGACCCTGGTGGATTTTGTGACCAACGAACTCTCGGGGGTGCCGGGGGTTCTGGATTCCGAGACCTCGGTGGTGCTGAAGAGCCTCGATTTCTGGGTGGCGGCGGAGAAGATGTTCCCGTTGCCGCCGTCCCCGGTCGAGACGACAGGAAGGAGTCGGCCATGAAGTTCTCCGGGTTGACGCTGGGTGTTCCGCGCGAGATCATGCCTCAGGAAGCGCGTGTGGCGGCCCTGCCCGAGACGGTGCGCAGCATGGTGGGCGAGGGGGCGCGGGTGCTGGTCGAAGCGGGTGCCGGTGTCGGCTGTGACGTCGCCGACGCCGACTACGCGGCGGCGGGTGCGGCGATGGTGTCCGACCCGGCGGCGATCTACGCGGCGGCCGACGTCATTCTTAAGGTTAAGGAGCCGCAGTTCAACCAGGCGGCGGGTCGGCACGAGGTCGAGATGATGCATGCCGGGCAGGTGCTGATCACCTTCCTGCATCCGGCCGCGCCCGGCAACCACGCAATGATCCGGAAGCTGGCGGCGCAGGGGGTCACGGCCCTGACGCTGGACGGGATTCCGCGCATCTCGCGGGCGCAGACCATGGATGCGCTGACCTCGATGAGCACGGTGGCGGGGTACAAGTCGGTCCTGATGGCGGCGAATCTCCTCAAGTCGTTCGTGCCGCTGATCGGCACGGCGGTCGGGATGATGCCGCCGGCGCAGATCCTGGTGGTCGGCGCCGGCGTGGCCGGCCTGCAGGCGATTGCGACGGCCAAGCGCCTGGGCGGCGTGGTGACAGCCAGCGATATCCGTCCGCAGGCCCTCGAGCAGGCGGGCAGCCTGGGCGCGAAGGTCCTCGACACCGGCGTACCGGCGCAGGAGGCCACCGGCGCGGGCGGCTACGCGCGGGCGCTGTCGGAGGCGTGGCTGGAGCGCGAGCGCGAGGCCCTGCGGCCGGCGGTGAAGGCCGCCGACATCGTCATCCTGGCGGCGCTGATACCGGGCCAGGTGGCGCCGGTGCTGGTCGATCGCGCCATGGTCGGCGCCATGCGGCCAGGCTCGGTGGTCGTCGATATCGCCGTCGACCAGGGCGGCAACTGCGCCTGTACCCAGCCCGGCCAGACTGCCGTTGTCGACGGCGTGACTCTGGTCGGCATCAAGAACATCCCCGGCCAGATCCCGCGCTCGTCGACCTGGATGTTCGCGCGCAACATCTACAACCTCCTGGCCTACCTCGCGGCGGACGGCGCCCTGCCGCTGGATGGCGCCGACGAGATCGTGGCCTCGACTCTGGTGACGCGCGGCGGTGAGGTCGTGCACGCCGGGGCCCTGGCGGCCATGGCGGCCAAGGCGGAGGCGTCGCGATGAACGGCTGGATGCTGCTGGTGCTGCTCGGCGTCGCCACCGCGGTCGGCTACGCCCTCCTCAAGGAGGTCCCGAGCCTCCTGCACACGCCCCTGATGTCGGGCATGAATGCCCTGTCGGGTATCACCATCCTCGGGTCGCTGCAGGTCCTGGGTCAGGCGGTGGCGACGGGCGACCGCCTGCTGGCCGCCGCGGCCGTGATCCTGGCGGCCGTCAACGTCGTGGGCGGCTACGTCGTCACGCAGCGCATGCTGCAGATGTTCCATCAGCGGGAGTGATGCCATGATCGGCGCGATCCTGTTCCCTCCGATGAGCGTGGCGCCGGTGGTGTCGCTGGTGCTGATTGCCGGGGTGCTTCTCGGAATCCGCTGGATGGGCTCGCCGACTACGGCCCGCCGCGGCAATCTCGTCAGTGCCCTGTGCATGGCGGGCTTCATCGCCATGGCCCTGGTCGAGCATGGCCTGCTCCGTCAGCCCTGGATCTGGGCGGCCCTGGCGGTGGGCACGGCGGCCGGCCTGGGGCTCGGTCTGCGCGTGCGCATGATCCAGATGCCGGAGATGGTGGCGCTGCTCAACGGCCTCGGCGGCGGGGCTTCTGCCATCGTCGCCTGGATGGAGGTGACCGGTGCCGTCGGCCTCGAATCCGGCCCCTGGTCCTGCCTGGCCGGCGGCCTCGGTGTCGGTATCGGCGGCGCGACCCTCAGCGGCAGCCTTGTGGCAGCCGGCCGGCTGGCGCGCTGGCTGCCGCAGCGGCCCTGGCGGGCGCGCGCGCTCGGCGGGTTCAACCTGGTCCTCCTGGCCGGCCTCGGCGCCGTCCTGATCGGCGCCTGCAGCGTGAGCGGTCCGCCGCGGCTCGCCTGGACGGCGGCGCTGGCCATCCTGGCCGTGCTCCTCGGCGTCTTCGTCGTCCTGCGCGTCGGCGGCGCCGACATGCCGGTGACGATCTCGCTGCTGAACTCCCTCTCGGGCGTGGCGGCGGCCTTCACCGGCTTCGCGATCATGCACCCGGTCCTGGTGGCGGTCGGCGGCATCGTCGGCGCGGCCGGCCTGGTCCTGACCCTGATCATGTGCCGGGCGATGAACCGCCGTCTCGGCGACATCCTGACCGGCCGCACCACCGCCGCCGGCCTGGCCGCGCCCGCACCGGCGCCGGCCGCCGGGGCCGGTCCGGCACCCGTGCCGGACCCGACGCTGCCGGCCGCCGCGGCCGCTTCGGCGCCGGCCCCTGACACGAGCCCGGCGGCGCCTCCGGCGCCGCCCCGGGCGCTGGGCCTGGAGGATGCCGTGCGCGGCCTGCGTGAGGCCCGCCGGGTGGTGCTGGTGCCGGGCTACGGCATGGCCCTGGCTCAGGCCCAGGCGGACGTCAAGGGGCTCTACGAGGCCCTCGTCAAGGCCGGCAAGGAGGTCTGCTTTGCCATCCACCCGGTGGCCGGGCGCATGCCAGGCCATATGCACGTCCTGCTTGCCGAGGTCGACATCCCCTACGAGCTGTTCCTGGAGATGGAGGCCGCCAACCCGCGCTTTGCCGAGGCTGACGTGGCGGTGATCGTCGGTGCCAACGACGTGGTCAACCCGGCCGCCAACACGGCGGTGGGCACGCCGATCTACGGGATGCCGGTGCTGGCGGCCGGCGCCGCCCGCCTGGTCGTCGTCTGCAATCTCAATGCCGACCCCGGCTACGCCGGCGTGCGCAACCCGCTCTACGACAGCCCTGAGAAGGTCGCCCTGCTGTTCGGCGACGCCCGTGAGACGGTCAGCGCCCTGACCCGCGCCCTGACCGCCGCCCCGGCCTGACCGCAGGGCGGTCGTGACGGCCGGTTCCGTCTGCCCGTCCGGGTTCCGGGCGGCGCTCTAACCTGACCTATTGACGCGCCGCGCGCCGGCACGGCCGTCCCGCCAACCGCGGGAAGGCTCCGGCCTGACCCGAACCGGAGGCCCACAGCAACCCAAGGGATGTAGGGCTGTTTGAAGATCGCGGCGGCGCTCACTCGGTCACCCTGGAGGGGTGCCAGATCGTAGCCGGGGGTCGCGCGAGAGCCCGACCCCCGGAAACGCGGATTGCACGCCATGCACCCTGGAGGGGTGCCAGAACCGGACTTTCAAACAGCCCTGCAAAGGATGCATTGGACAACTCGTCCCGGCGCTGTATGCTCCCGGCCCGCATCAGTAGGTCCGTTCGCCCGAGGGCCGCGGGGGTAGCCCGATGCCCCGATGCGCCTGGGGACCTGGCGCGGGGGAACGGGGTCCTGCCGGTATCCTGAGCAACAGCACACGTGAGGACGACACGCATGAGACAGCGGTTCACCCTGATTGAGTTGCTGGTTGTGATTGCGATCATTGCCATCCTGGCTGCGATGCTCCTGCCCGCTCTCACCCAGGCTCGGGAGAAGGCCCGCCAGGCGTCCTGCATCAACAACGCCAAGCAGCTCATGCTGTCGGCGCTGCTCTACGCGGATGACAACGCGGAGATGCTGGTGCCGGCCGCGACCATCTACGCCGGCCTGGGTGACTGGTACAACTACCTGTACCCGTACGTGAAAACCCGCGATGTGTTCGTCTGCCCGACGCAGCCGGAGAACGAGCACGCCTGGGGTCTCGGCTATGGCTGGAACTACCAGGAATTCGGTTACCGCGACACCGACGACGCCGCCACCCGGGCCATCTATGGCTACGGCACCGGCCTTGCCAGTATCACCAATCCGGCGAGGACCACCCTCCTGGGCGACAACGAGGACCGCGATGCGCGCGACAACATCTACGTGCGCTTCCTCTACCGCCGGCACGCGACCCTGACGCCGCGCCGGCACGGCGGCGGCGGCCACATGGGGATGCTGGACGGCCATGTCGAGCGCCTCAGCTACGGCGTCCTGATCCGCCCCAAGGTCGGCACCGACTCCTACCCCTGGCGCTGGTAGAGCGCCCTCCCTGCATGGGAAGCCGGCGGAGCCGGCCGGCCCCCTGACGGGCCTGGCCCAGTCCCGGCCGGGCCGGCCTGGCGGCAGGCCCCGGCCGGGCCGGCTTCGGGGCCTGTCAACGGCGGCTCTTCCAGCCTCGCGGTCCCATTGCGGCGCCGAGTCCGGCCACCGCGGCGAGCAGGCTGAGTGCCGCGCCGATGACGAGGCCCGCGGGCCGATACTCGAGGACCATCTCGTGCCGGCCGGCCGTGAGGGGCACCGCCTGGAAAGCGAGGTTGGCCGGCATGACCACGTAGCGCCGGTCGTCGTCAGGCCTGGCCGGCCGGACGAGCCAGTGCCGGCTGTAGGCCTGCGAGATCAGGAGCACGGCATCGCCGGCGCAGTTCACCCGCAGGTGCAGGCGGTCGCTGTCCTCGGCGACGACCTCGACCCTGCCCTCGGCGCTGCCGCGGCCGGCGCTCAGGCCGGGGGCGGCTTCCAGAAGCACCTCGCGGGTCGGATCGAACCCCGGGTCGAGGAGGCGGCGGTGGAGGTCCTCGGGGCGCTCGAGGACGGCCCAGGCGCCGAGGAGCAGGCAGCGGGGCAGGGGCTCCGGGGTCATCGGCATGGCGCGGTTGCCGTCGGGGTCGGGCAGGACGACCCATCGGCAGCCGGTGAGGCGGAGCAGCGGGTGCAGGCGGTCGATGATGAGGTCCTGGCTGAGGTCGTCGAGGGGCTGGCCCTGGGTCAGGGCCATGAAGGTCGCATAGCGTCGTGACAGCGACGGGTCATTGCCCCAGACATCCGGGATGCCGGCGGCCATAGGGAGGTTATGGGAGGGCAGGTGGAGGAGTCGCTGGCCGGGCTCGGTATGGGCGGCGAGCTGGCGGAGGTCGTCGAGGCGGAGGTCGTCGGGGGCGAAGCTGGCGCGGAAGTGGGCGGCGAAGAGGGCCATTTCCAGGATGAGGAGCCCCGGCAGGGCCAGCGCGACGGCAGGTCGGCGGCGGCGCAGGCGGAGGGCCATGAGCAGCCCGGCGAGGAAGGCGGCGCTGCGCAGGGCCGAGGCGGCGGTGCAGGTGGCGGTGGCGAGCCGCCACGACAGGTCGCCGTCGGCACCGGGCGGCAGCAGGCTCTGCCCCGAGGCCATCGCCAGCCGGAGTAAGGCCGACCAGGCGCGCCCGCCGAGGCCGCCGGGTGCCATGGCGGCCAGGCCGGCCCAGGCACCGAGGGCGCCGGTGACGATCGCCGCGGCGCCGAGGAGCCGCCGGCCGCAGGCGGCGGCGTCGCGCGGCTCGCTGAGCAGACGGTCGAGGCTCGACATGGCCAGATGGATGACGAAGAACCCGGCGAAGGCGACGAGCTTGGCGCTGCAGCGGAAGGCGCCCCAGCCGGGGAGGGCCTGGTAGAGCAGCCCGTACAGCGGTGTGTAGGCGCCGCAGGCCAGGACGGTCAGCAACACGACGGCGAGGCCGTCGGCGCAGGCCTGCGAGCGCCGCGGTGACGACACCAGCGGCCAGACCGCCAGCGGCAGCGCCGCACTGCCGACAAAGGCGCACATCTCCCAGAGGTACCAGCGGCCCCAGTACGGCGACAGGGCCATGTCGCCGAAGACAAAGGGCACCAGCCAGGTCAGGATGTTCTCCGGCGGGAACGAGAAGAACGCGGCAATGGCGCTGGGGAGCCGTCCGGCGCGGAGGTTCTCCGTGCTGGCCAGCAGGCCGGGCAGGAGCTGCACCGCGGCCAGGAGGGCCCCGGCGGCATAGACGGCCGCCAGCGCCAGGACCAGCCGGGGGGCCTGACGGGCGCGCGGGTGCGCCGTGGGGGCTCCGACGACGAGGCGGAGGACCAGGGAGAGCCCGGCGCAGAGGGCTGTGTAGTAGACGTACTGCGGGTGGCCCGCCAGGATCTGCATGGCCACCGCCGCGGCGCCGGCCAGGCACCAGCGCCGACGGCGCGCAGCGGGCACGCCCGGGCTCGCGAAGGCGGCCCAGGCGCCCTCCAGACAGAGCAGCACCGCCGGCGACCAGGCCAGCGAGGCCAGGTTCGTCAGGTGCCCGGCATAGACATGCGGGACGGCGCCGCCGCCGAGGGCCACCGCCAGGCCGCCGCACAGACAGGCCGCCGGGCTGCGCCCACGGCGCCACAGCCAGGCGGCCATACCAAGCCCGAGGATGGTCAGGTTCAGAATGACCTCCACCGTGATGGCGGTGGCGACCGGCAGGACGAGGTGGACCCAGTTCACCGGGTAGAGCAGGGCCGACTGGAAGCCGGCGAAGTAGGGCGTGCCGCAGTAGATGAAGGGATTCCACAGGGGGAGTCGTCCCTGGGCCAGCTCGCCGAAGCCGAAGACACGCCAGGAGAGGAACTGCCGGGCGGTGTCGGTGCCGAGGTCGGAGAGGATGCGCTCGCCCGGCGCGGCCAGGACGGTCCCGAAGACCGCGATGACGACCACCGGGATGGCCGCCGCCGCGAGGGCATACAGGCGCGCCGGGGCGCCGGGCCGCAGCATCTCGGCCCATCGTGGCGGCGTGGCGGCGTTGGCATCTGCGGCGTCCATGGCGCTGTCGGCGGTGCGGCGCCCGGCCGGTGTTGCTCCTCTGGTGTTGCGCCCGCAGGCGCGGCGTCAACATACCCGGCGTCGCCCGCGCTTGCGAGCGCCGGCCTGCGGATGATATTGGTGCTTGTCACCATGGCGCTCCGGTCTGGCGCGGCCCGTCGCCGGTCGCCGGCGGCGGGATGGGCAGCGCCGCGGCGTCGCCCGGCTGCCGGAGGTCGTGGTCGATGGCAATCGCTGCGCTGGGTTCGCGGCCGTCCGGACGCGGCGGCGCGGGCCTGTGAAAGGACGCCGATGGAGACGCCGTCGCTGGACCTCAGTGCGCTGGTCCGCAGTGACCTCGACCGACTGGTCGCGGTCGAGCCCGGACGCCACGGCTCGGCGCTGCTGTACCGCCGCCCGCCCGCCGGCGCGGTGGCGTCGCGCGAGGTGGCCTTCACGCCCTGGCTGCTGGTCAGCGGCGAGGCCCTGGCGGACGCCCTGCCGGGCGTGGTCGAGCGTCGGGTCCTGAGCGGCGGCGGTGTGCACCGTGTGCGCGTCCATTTCCCCGACCTGGCGGCCCATGCCGAGGCGGTGGCGGCGTTGAAGACCCTGACCGGCGCCAATCCCTCCAGTCCGCAGGCGCCCTACCGCCTCTTCAGCGATATCACGCAGCAGATCCTGACCACGCTGCCGGCCCGCCTCTTCCGTAACCTCGCTTTCGCCGATCTGCGGCGGCTGCAGCTCGACATCGAGACGCTGACCACGCCGGGCTTCGACTTCCCGAATGCCGAACGCGAGGGCGATGCCATCATCATGATCGCCCTGCGCGACAGTACCGGCTGGGAGCACCTCCTCAGCGGCCCCGCGATGAGCGAGAAGGAGATGCTCGGCGAGATGGTGCGGCTCCTGCGCGAGCGCGACCCGGATGTCCTCGAGGGGCATAACCTCTTCGGCTTCGACCTGCCCTACATCGAGGCGCGGGCGCGCCGGCACGGTGTCCGCCTCGCCCTCGGCCGTGACGGCAGCCGCCTGACGGGGCGAAGCAGCCGCTTCAGTGCCGGCGAGCGCACCAGCACCTACCGCCGCTATGAGATCCACGGCCGCCACATCGTCGACACCCTGCACCTGGTGCAGCTCTACGACGTCAGCCACCGCGATATGGACAGCTACGGCCTCAAGGCCAGCGCGCGCTACTTCGGCGTGGCGGCACCGGAGCGGACCTACGTCGAGGGCTCGCGCATCAGCGAGGTCTACCGTACCGACCCGGCCCGCCTGCGGGCCTATGCCATGGACGACGTCCGCGAGACCGAGGCCCTCAGCCGCATCCTCCTGCCGAGCCACTTCTACCAGGCCCAGCTCGTGCCCTTCTCGCTGCAGAACTGCGTCACCCGTGGCCAGGCCACCCGCATCGACGCCCTGCTCTGCGGCGAGTACATGGTCGCCAACGCCAGTCTGCCGACGCCGCAGGCCCCGCGCGATTTCCAGGGCGCGCTCACCGAGGCGCTGCGCAGTGGCGTGTTCCGCAATGTCTGGCACGCCGATGTCCGCAGCCTGTACCCGTCGATCATCATCAGTCGCGAGCTGACCCCGCGCGTTGACGATCTGGGCGCCTACCTGAGGCTGCTGCGCGAGCTGCGGCGCTTCCGCCTGGAGGCCAAGGACGCCGCCCGGCGCGCTCCAGCCGAGCAGCGCGAGCACTTCGAGGCCCTGCAGAGCAGCTTCAAGGTCCTGATCAACTCCTTCTACGGCTATGCCGGTTTTGCTCAGGGTACCTTCAACGACTACGACCTGGCCGAGGCCGTCACCGCCGCCGGCCGGGAGATTCTGAGGACCATGCTGGACTTCCTCGAGGCCCAGCAGGCCACCGTCATCGAGATGGATACCGACGGCATCTACTTCGTGCCGCCGGCCGGGGTCGATGACCCCGCGGCTCTGGCCGCCCGCCTGCAGGCGGCCCTGCCGGCGGGCATCGACATCGACCTCGATGCCACCTACGCCGCCATGCTCGGCTACAAGGCCAAGAACTACGCCCTGCTCGGCCACGACGGTACCATCTCGCTGACGGGCGCGGCCCTCAAGAGCCGTGGCCTGGAGCCCTTCCAGCGGCGTTACATCCGCGAGCTGGTGACCCTGCTGCTGCAGGGCCGCGGCAGTGAGGCCGAGGGCCTGCGCCAGCGCTACCGTCAGGACCTGGAGGGCCACGTCCTGCCGCTGGCGGATCTGGCCAAGCGCGAGGTCCTCTCGACGCCGCCGCGAGTCTACGCCGAGGCCCTCTCTCAGGGCGGCGGCCGCCGCAGCGCCGCCTACGAGCTGGCCCTCGCCTCGAGCCGCGAGTACCGCCAGGGCGACACGGTGGTGTTCTATGTCACCGGCTCCAAGAAGAACGTCGCCGTCACCGACGCCGCGAAACTCCTGGCTGACGCCGCGCCGGAGGTGCGGGATGAGAACGTCCCGTACTACCTCGACAAGCTCGAGAGCCTGCACGCCAAGTTCGCCGAGTTCTTCTCGGCCTGACCGTGGGGATCCCCGCCATGCCCATCTACGAGTACCTCTGCCCGGCCTGCAACTGCGTCTACAGCTTCCTGGTCAAGACTGTCGGTGCCCCGCGCGAGCCGGTCTGCCCGAAATGCGGCGGGCATGACCTGCGCCGTCGCCTCAGCCGCTTCGCCGTCACCGGCGTCGAGCGCAAGTCGCGCCAGGCCGCGGCCGCCGCCGACGGCGCCGACACGGCCGCGCCCGGCGACGCCCCGAGCGGCCCCGATCCCCTCGATGACCCCCGCGTCGAGGCCGAGATGATGAAGCTGATGAGCGACGCCGATGGCATCGACGAGAACGACCCGCGGCAGCTCGGGCGGCTGATGCGGCGCATGACCGAGATCAGCGGCGAGAAGGTCGAGCCCGAGATGGAGGAGGCCATGCGGCGCCTCGAGGCCGGCGAGGACCCCGAGAAGATCGAGGCGGACCTCGGCGATGTCCTCGGCGGCCCGGATGAGGACGGCGGCGGGCTCGGCGCCCCGACCCACGACAGCGGCCTCTATGACCTCTGAGGGGAGCGTCCGGGGCCGCTGCGGCCCTGGCCACCGTGGCAGCCCCGCGTTTAACTCGTTGCCTTTGTTGCGACAGCACTTGACGCGTGCTGAAAGGCATGTTAATGTATCGGGTACGACTTGAGGCCTAGGGTCGAGCGGCGTGCCGCGTGCTGTAGGTCTCGGGATCGGGATCACCGACCGGTCAGCCTTGGCGATCCAGGTGCATGCGGCGTGATCCAATGTGCACGGCGGTTGGTTTCCGTCGGCCTGTATGCCCGGTCCGCAAGTGCACAGGCAGTGGAAGAGAGAAAAGGCAAGCAGACAGTGCACCGTCGGATCTGACGACCTGTGGGCGGTCGTGGCAAGGCGGTCGGTCGGCAAGGGAGTGCATCAATGTCGAAGAGGTTGTACGTCGGTAACCTGGCCTACGGTGTCCGCGATGAGAACCTGCAGGAGCTGTTCTCGCAGTTCGGCGCGGTCCGCTCGGCCCAGGTGATCTCGGACCGCGAGAGCGGGCGCTCGAAGGGCTTCGGGTTCGTCGAGATGGAGAATGACCAGGAAGCCCAGGCGGCCATCGATGCCCTGAACGGCAAGCCGCACGAGGGCCGTCCCCTGACCGTCAACGAGGCGCGTCCGCGCGAGGACCGCGGCGGCGGTGGCAGCCGCGGCGGTTTCGGCGGCGGCGGCCGTGGCCGCTACTGAGCAGCCCTGACTGACGGCGGCTGGCGCGACACGTCGACGGCCGCCGCAGCAGAGCGACAGCACAAGGAGAGATCCCGATGGGGTCTCTCCTTGTTCGTTTAAACGGCGCGGAGGCCGGCGGAGACGGCGAGGGCAGGGAGCGCCGGCACGGGACCACGGGACCAGATGCGGGGAGGGGAGACAGATGGGACACAGGGGACTCTGGGGACATCGCGTGGTGGGACCATGGGAAAGCCGAGTCGGCAGTGCCGCCCGGGCCGTCCATGGCGCCCCCGTGTCCTCCGCCCACTTTCAGCGTTCAGCGTTGGGCGTTGAGCGTTCAGCGCTGGGCGTTCCCCCGTGTCCCCCGCCCACTTCGGCGTTAAGCGTTGAGCGTTCGGCGTTGGGCGTTCAG
>JAAYZO010000971.1 GCA_012514865.1 Lentisphaerota bacterium
CGGCGGCGCCCGGGGGGGCCGCGGACGGCGCCGCGGACCTACGTGGTCACCCCGGCGCCCGGGGAGGGCCGCGGACGGCGCCGCGGACCTACGTGGTCACCCCGGCGCCCGGGGAGGGGCCGCGGACGGCGCCGCGGACCTACGTGGTCACCCCGGCGCCCGGGGAGGGGCCGCGGACGGCGCCGCGGACCTACGTGCCGCACCGGCGGCGGTCGAGCCGCCCTGCCGGCCGGCACCAACGCGACGGGGCTGGCCAGTCCCTGACGGAACTGCCAGCCCCGGTTACGCAGAAGCCCTGCCGGTCGGACGCCAGCCGCACGCCGCGGACCATGGCGCCGGCCGCATCAGCGCCGCGGCATCAGGGAACGACCTCAAAGGGCGTGATCACCGGCGCCACGGGAGCGTACTTCGCCTTCACCAGGATCTCGTCGATCCCGGCCGACACCGCATCGAGGTCGAAGGTGGGATCCGCCGGGGTCTTGTTGGCCAGGGTGGTCAGCTTGCTGTCGGTGGTGAACTTGATGGCCGCCATGCCGCAGAGCAGCGGGGTGCTGACCGAGGACTCGAGGTACCCGTCTTTTTCGTCGACCACGGCATCGCCGTTGGCATCGGTGTCGTAGTAGATCTGGCTGAGTTCGGTGACCTGCATCCAGAAGGGCGTGGTCACCGTCAGGGCCAGCGCCGTAGCCTGGTACCAGACCGTCGGGGGCCGGTCGCGGGTCTGCATCTTCTTGGCGGTGATGGCCAGGAGGGCCAGCGGGCCCTCGGTGATGGCGGAGGTCATGGTGTCGTAGGCCACCAGGTTCGAGCGCGTGCCCGAGTAGGTCCCCGGGATGAGGCCGTAGGGATTGCCGGCCTCGACGACGTCACCGGTCACATCCTCGTAGGTCTCGCTGATGCTCTCCCACCACCACATCGACGCCGAGCCGATGCGGCTGCCCTTCTTCAGCCAGCCCATGGCCGGTGCACCGCCGAAGCCGGACAGCGCCAGGGCCTCGCCGCCGATGTCGAAGGAGTACCTCGCCGTGGCATCCCAGCGCCAGCCGTTGGGCTGGGTCGCGTCCTCGACGAAGCGCCCGGTGCCATAGGTGACCATGCCGATGGGCACGGCCTCAAGGTGGCCTTCGCTGTTCCAGGCCTCGACGCCGCGAACGATCGCCGTGGTCGGCTCATAGGACGTCTGCAGGACCAGGTAGTAGTAGATCTTCGGCTTCTGGATCGCCACGCGATCCAGGCTGAGGCCGACGTTGAGATCCTGCTTGGTGTTGTCCACGATGTAGCTGGTCGTGAAGGTCGCAGCGCCCTTCATCACGATGAAGTAGCGCGGCATGCCGGTCAACGCGACCTGCCCCTGGCAGACGCCGATCACGCCACACAACCAGACCGCCACCCACCAGCGCTTGGCATTCATCACGATGCACTCCTGGAGTACGCCGAACAACCCGCCCCACGCAACCGGACCGATGCGGCCAACCCATGGCCCCATCGCACTCACCGCGCCGCCGGACCGAACCGCCGACGGCAACGGCTCCCGCCCGCCTCACACACAACCCTAAGTGTATCACCGCGACGCACCGACATCAAGAGCCATTCGCCCGGCCGGCCGCCATGCCGCGCCCTTTTTCAAACCACTGCCAGGCGGACGCCGCGACGCCTCAGAGGAGGTCCCACATGCTGGTGGGGGTCTCGCACTTCTGCGGGTGCATGTGGTCGACATGGCCATCGCAGAAGAGGATGTTCGTCTGGCCGCTGTGCCGCGGCGTGATCACGCCGCCGCCATGGCAGCCGCCGGCGATGTAGGTGTCACGGGCGGACCACACGTGCGCCATAAGTCCGTACCTCAGGTTGCCGCCGGTGCCGGTGTAGGGGTCGCCGTACCACCAGGTCACGTCGGTCATGCAGATCGTACCCGACGGGCTCTTGACCTGGCCAAGGACCGTGCCGGTGTTGCCAAGGCGCATGATCGAGCTGTTGACGCCGTAGGCGCCGTCGTTCGGGCAGAGCAGGATTTCCTTGCTCTTGTAGTACGGCCAGAGCATGCCCGGGTCGGCATCGCTGCGCCAGTACCAGAAAGGCGGCACCGCCGAGGTGCCGGCCGCGTCGAGCTTCATGTAGCACTTCGGGTACTGGTCCTGGTTGTCGTCGGTGTAGAGCGCCACCGCCAGGCCGAATTGCTTGAGGTTGTTGGTACAGGAGATGGCGCGGGCCTTGTCGCGGGCCTTGGCCAGGGCCGGGAGGAGCATCGCCGCCAGGATGGCAATGATGGCGATCACGACCAGGAGTTCGATGAGGGTGAAGTGTCGTCGCTGCATGGCCTCTGTCTCCCCATGTCCGGACCCGGAATGCACCACCGTCCATTCGGCCGGCCGCAGGCTCCCGGCCGCGTCACGCCAGAGCACCAACCCCACCGCCGCCGGCCCGATCCGCCCGGACGGCGCCACGACGACCACCATCAGACCGGCCACGGGCCGAGCCGTCGCGCGCCGCCGGACTGACCGACCGACGCCAGGCGCCCCCGCGACGAAGGCACCACCCAGAGTGTACGACGCCGCCGCGGCGCTGTCAAGAGCCGCCGCGCTAACCGGTTCCAGAACCGGAACACGGAGCCGCCCTCGCCCGGCGCCGGGGCACGTCGGTCCGCGGCGCCGTCCGTGGACCGACCGGGTCGCGCCGACAGCCTGTCGGCATTACACTAGGGGCCGGTGCGGCGCGGCACGAAATCTGCCGCGGCCGCCCTCCCATGGACACCCAAACGATCCCAGCACCCCCCAGGAACGCATGCGTCACCGACCCAAACACGTTGCCGAGTACCTCTTTATGCGCGCCGTCAGCGCCCTCCTCGGGCGCCTGCCCTACCGCCTGGCCCTGAGCCTCGGCTGGGTCCTGGCGCGGCTCATGGCGCTGGCGCTGCGGCGGCGCATGGTCGAGGTCCAGCGCCGCATCCGCGGTGCCCTCGGCGAGGCGTCGTGCAGCCCGGCGCAGGCCCGCCGCATCGCCTGGCTCGCCTGGCGCAACTTCGTCTTCAACAGCATCGACACCATCCGCCTGCCGCACCTCCGCGAGGGCTGGATCCGCCGCGTCGTCGACTACGAGGGCGCCGTGCAGCTCCGCGACCAGGTGCAGGCCAACGGCCGCGTCATCCTGGCCGCACCGCACATGGGGAGCTGGGAGATGGCCGGGATGGCCCTGCATTTCTTCGGCCTGCGCCTGTCCTACATCGTGCGCCGACAGAGCAACCCGCTGACCGACGAGTACCTGAACCGCCTGCGCCAGATCAAGGGCTTCGAATGCCTCGAACGCGACTCGCGCAGCCTCCTGCGCGTGGCCCTGCGCCACCTCAAGGAGGGCCGCGTCCTGACCATCCTGCCCGACGTGCGCGCCCGCGACGACGCCTTCCAGGTCGACTTCCTCGGCGGCCGGGCCTCGGTGATGCAGGGCATGGCCGTCTTCGCCAAACTCAGCGGCGCCCCGATCGTCCCGGCCTGCGTCC
>JAAYZO010000972.1 GCA_012514865.1 Lentisphaerota bacterium
AGGTCGGAGGTCGGAGGGCGGAGGTCGGAGGGCGGAGGGGGCGGTCGGCTGAGCCGGTCGCCGCAGGATGCCCGGGAGCGGGCAGGCCAGGGAGTCCGACAGGTCTGACAGGTCTGACAGGTCTGACAGGTCTGACAGGTCTGACAGGTCTGACAGGTCTGACAGGTCTGACAGGTCTGATCGGTCCGGCCCACTGCACTCGTGACGGAGGGCGCCGCTATGAAGATCATCGAGGCGCGGGGGTCGCATCGGGCTCTCGGCGAGGCCATCGGCGAGGGGCTGCGCGAGGAGATCCGCGGGCACATCGAGGGCTTCGTCCTGCAGACGCCCGAGCAGCTCGCGGGCGCCGTCGGGATCAACCGCAAGGTCCTCTCGTCCTATATCCGAAGGTCCTCGAGCAGTTCGAGGGTATGGCCGCCGGCGCCGGGGTGACGCTCGAGCGGATCCTGGCGCTGAATCTCGCCCAGGGCGTCGTCGGCGCCGACCCGGCGCCCTCGGGCTGCAGCAATGTCGTCTTCGCGGGCGGCCCGGACGGCCCGCTGTGGGGCAAGAACAACGATGGGCACTACCCGCCGGCGACGACGCCGCCGCGGCAGGCCGAGGGCCGTCGGCCGTGGGCCGTCCTGAAGCTCTACCCGGATGACGGTATTCCCGCCCTCTGCGTCACCTTCTGCGGCTGGCTCTCGGGCGGCGACATGATGAACGCCGAAGGCCTGGCGGTGGGCCACTCGTCGGTCGGCAGCCGCCTGCGCCAGAGCCCGTTGCAGGTGCCGGCGCTGCAGTGGCTTTACTGGGTGCTCTTCCGCAGCCGCGACGTCGCGACCTTCCAGCGCAACGTGGCCATGCTGCCCCTCTATGGCAAGGGCTTCTCCATGGTCGCCGTCGATCGCCGCGGCGCGCTCTGCGCCCCGGAGCTTCCCTGTCCGCTGGTGCAGATCCGCCCGCCGGCGCCTGGCGCCACGGCGATGCACTGCGTCAACCACTACCAGCTGCCGGAACTCGCCGGCATGGACCGCCGCAACGCCGAGGGCAAGGCGAACTCCATGGCCCGCAGCCGTCGCCTGCAGCAAGCCTGCGACAACGGCGACCACTCGCGGCAGCACCTCCAGGACATCCTCCGCCAACACGGCGAGGGCGCTGTCTGCCGGCACGGCGGCGCAGACCTGTCCTGGACGGAGTACAGCATGATCGGCGTCACCGCCTCGGCCACTCTGATGGTCGCCGAGGGCACCCCCTGCGACCACCCCTACGAGACCATCCGACTCTGAAGGACCTTTCCCTGCGGGCCGTTTCCTGGATCGTATGAAGGATCGCGTCAGGGTGCGATCTTCCGCAGTGCCATATCCGGCGCGCCCTGCGCCGGCGGGGTAAAGGTGGGCGCCACGAGCCGAGTGGCGCTCCCCAGGGCGCTGTCGGCGCCCGGGAGGTCCACGGACGGCGCCGTGGACCTCCTTGCCTTGCGCCGGCGCGCCGCCTCAGGCGAGGGCGGCCGCGACCTTGGCCTTCAGGAAGGGCACCACCTCCGCGAGATCGAGCATCGACTTCTCGGCCTGGCCGCGGATCTTGAACTCGGCCTTGCCCTCGGCCAGGGTCTTCGGGGACAGCACCAGGCGCAGCGGCACGCCGATCAGGTCGGCGTCGTTGAACATGAAGCCGGCCTTCTCGCTGCGGTCGTCCAGGAGGACCTCCAGACCGGCCGACTGCAGGTCGCGGTAGAGGCCTTCGGCGGCGGTGCGGACGGCCTCGTCGCGGATGTTCAGGGCGCAGATGTGGACGTGGAAGGGCGCGATGGCCATCGGCCAGATCGGGCCGTAGTCGTCGTGGTTCTGCTCGATGACCGCGGCGACGGTGCGGCCGACGCCGATGCCGTAGCAGCCCATGATCATCGGCTTGGCCTTGCCGTCCTGGTCGAGGTAGTTCACCCCCATCGCGGCGCTGTACTTGGTGCCGAGCTGGAAGATGTTGCCCACCTCGATGCCGCGCAGGAGCCGCAGCGGCTCGCCGCTGATCGGGCAGGGGTCGCCCTCACGCACCGTGGCGATGTCGGCTACGGTGATGGCCGCCCGCTGCGCCGGAGTGAGGTCACGCTCGTAGTTGAAGCCCTTCATATGGAAGTCTGCCTCGTTGGCGCCGACCACGAGGTTCGACGACGCCGCGAACGAGGGGTCCACCACGACGCGCACGGCCGTGGCGTCGATGGCCAGGAGCGAGGCGTAGCCGGCCACCGCCCCCGCCGCCTGGATCTCGGCATCGTTGGCGAAGGTCAGTTGCGGACTCTGCAGGACCTTCCGCAACTTCGACTCGTTGACCTCGATGTCGCCGCGGATGCAGACGAAGACCAGGGCGCCCTTGGCGTCGCGGTAGAAGACCGCCTTGCCCGTCTGCGCCGGCGTGATGCCGAGCAGGGTCGCGACCGCCTCGATGCTGGTCGCCCCCGGCGTCGCCACCTTCTCCAGGGGCTCCGGGGCCGCCTTGACATAGGCCGGCCGCGACACGGCACACTCGCGGTTGGCCTTGTACCGGCCATCGGGTGAGACGAAGATGGTGTCCTCGCCGCAGTCGGCGACCGCCATGAACTCGTGGCTGACCGCACCGCCGATCATCCCGGAGTCCGACTCGATGCTGATGCAGTCACGCATGCCGACCCGCTGGAAGATGCGCGCGTAGGCCTCGTGGACACGCTCGTAGTAGGCCTGCAGGCAGGCCTCCGAGGTGTGGAAGCTGTAGCCGTCCTTCATGGTGAACTCGCGAACCCGGATCAGCCCGGCCCGCGGGCGCGCCTCGTCGCGGTACTTGGTCTGGAGCTGGTAGACCATGCAGGGGAGCTGCTTGTAGGAACTCAGCTCAGTCCGAGCCAGGTGGCAGACGGCCTCCTCGTGGGTCATGGCCAGGACCATCGGCTTGTCATTGCGGTCACGAAAACGCAGGAGTTCCTGGCCGACCGCCTGGTAGCGGCCGCTCTCCTCCCACAGCTCCGCCGGCTGCACCACCGGCATCAGGATCTCCTGGCCGTCCACACGGTTCATCTCCTCACGGATGATCGCCTCGACCTTCGACGCCACCCGGAATCCCAAGGGCAGAAGGGTGTAAATCCCGGTCGACAAGGGCCGGCAGTAACCGCCCCGAAGCAGGTAGATGTGACTCGCCGTCTGGGCGTCACGCGGGGCCTCTTTGATCCGCTGGCCGACAAGCTGTGCCAAACGCATGGTCGCTGATCCTGTACAATGCCGCGGCCGCAACGCCACGGTATGGGCTTACAGCGGGCCATGGACGGCTCGCTGAGGCTGAACTGCAACGGCGCTCAACGTAGCTCCCCGACCCCACCGCCGCAACACCCGCGGACCGGTCGGCCGGGCTGTTCGAAAGTCCGGTTCTGGCACCCCTCCAGGGTGCATGGCGTGCAATCCGCAGGTTCCGGGGGTCGCACTCCGCACGACCCCCGCCTACGATCTTGCACCCCTCCGGGGTGACCGAGAGATGCTGACGCGATCTTCGAACAGCCCTGACCGGTCGGCTGGCCCGCCCGCGAGGCCCGGGTGCCGCGGACCCAATGCCCCGGCGCGGTGCAACCCATGAGCCTCCTGCGTGTCTGTCTTCCAGGTGCTATCACAAGGTGTTGCTAGGTATTAGGAACTCTTGCAACTGGCTGGGAACTCACTTTCTGGCGGTTCATGCCATCTTTGTCATTGCATGCTTCAGAAATGTCTCGTTCGGGATCAAGACAGATCGGCGCCACGTGTCATGTTTTGTCTACATCTTGCATGTTTTGAGTTCTGGAGTACAGTGACAGTCATGTCACGCAAGGAGCCTTGCTTGTCGGTGCATCCCCTCAACGGCAAAGGAATGGCGGTCGGCGGATGATGCGTGTGTGGGTCATGGCAGCGCTGGTATGGGCCTCGAGTGCGGGTGCGGTGACGATCCGGCTCAACGAGGTTGCTTACGCGCACATCACCCAGCGGAGCAACGGCTATGTCGGTGGCTACTACGGCAGCAATCCGCTCGAGCTGAATCGTTGGTTCGGGCAGAGCACCACGGTCAGCCTGAGCAACGGGTTTCTGACCGTGCTGCATCAGCAGAGCCGCGGCTCGAACTACGCCGGCATCGTCCTCGCCCCGGAGGTCTTTGGTGGCCAGGCGGGGGTCTACCGCCTGAACTTCGATGTGCTCG
>JAAYZO010000138.1 GCA_012514865.1 Lentisphaerota bacterium
CGATCGTGCCGTCGGCCATGCGGACGGTGCGCCGCCAGACCCGGCCGCGGGCGTCATGCTCGTTCTCGACGCGCTGCAGGTCGGCGTTGGTCTGGGCGATCAGCTCGCCCAGGGCGTTGTACTCGAACTCGGCATAGCCAGCGTCGGGGTCGTCCTGGGCCACCTTGCGGCCGAGCGGGTCGTAGGCGAACTCGTTGTCGACGCTGCCCGTCCAGGCAGTAGCGGTCGCTGCCGTCGAAGCGGATCGGCTGCGGGATGCCGTCGTGCGGAACGCCCGCCGAGATGAAGTCGCCCGCCTCGCGCGTTGCGCGGCAGCGGCTGATCGATGACAGTCCGCCGATGCTCCAGCCCCGCCCCATCGGCCCCGTGCCGCCCTGGCTGGAGTATTCCAGCGACAGTCGGGGCAGCACGCCCGCGGTCCCGGGCACCGCGTACAGCGGAATCGAATAGGTCGCCGCGCCCGACTCGTCCACGCGGAACTCCGCGGCGATGGCGCCCACGGTGTCCGAAGCCGGGTCGAGTGGAATGCCCGAGGTCCGCTGTACGCCCTGCAGCGAGGCGTTGGCACGGTCGAGCGGGCCGCCCGATGGAAGCAGGAGATAGAAACAGACCGCGAGCAGCGCCCCCGCACCCCACCTGCCCACGCGCGCCTTCCCTGCTTCCATGGCTGCTCCCCGTCGCCCTGGCCTCGCCCGCCCGTGCCATGTAGCCCACCACACGCCACGCGACAAGGGCCCGACGGGTGACCACAGGTAACCACCGCATGCGGAAGCCCCTGTTCATGGACTCAACGCGGAGGATGTGATCAAAAGCGCACCAGCTTCAGCTACTGTCGGTCACCGGGGAACATCGGTAACCGCCGGCGCGGAGCGGCCGGCCACGAGGGGGACGGAAATGAGCGCAGCGGACCGGATCCGGCTTGCCCGCCGGACGAAGGGATTGTCGCAAGCCGCGCTTGCCGCGCTTGTCGGCGTGTAGCGGAGCGCGGTCACCCATTGGGAATCGCGGACCGGGAAGCGGCCGACCGTGGAGCACCTGATCGCGCTCGCCCGAATCACCAACGTCAACTTCGAATGGCTGGCCACGGGCCGCGGGGATTCGAAGATGGCGCCCGACGCGCTGCTGGATGCCACGGCCACTGCCCACGCGATCCTGGTGGAGGACGAATCAGAGATGCGCCTGGTCCGCTCGTGGCGGATGCTGGCACCCCGGGGCAAGCTGGTCGTGCTGGACATGATGGAACTGCTGGCCACGCAGGGATGAGCACCCCGCCAGGCGTCACGACAACCCCGGATCCAGCCGCCCGCCGTCACCCGGATCAAAAAGGTGCACGCGTTCGGCGACCACGCGCATGGCCAGCGTGTCCCCGGTCCGCGGCAGGCCATCGGGCGGCAGCCGCGCCACCAGGCCCGCATCGCCGCAGCGCAGGTTGACGAAGACCTCGCTGCCGACGGGTTCGACCACTTCGACCCGGGCCTCGAACGCGTTCGCGTCCCCGTCCGCCCGCAGCAGGTGCTCGGGGCGCAGCCCGAGGGCCAGTTCGCGACCCGCCCAGTCCGCGGGTACCCGAAGCCCCGGCAGCGGCAGGCGCAGGCCGCCCGCGCCGGCCAGCACCGGCGTGCCGCCGGTGGATTCCAGCCGCCCGTGGACCACGTTCATCGCCGGGCTGCCCAGGAACGTCGCCACGAACAGGTTCGCGGGGCGTTCGTACAGCGCCATCGGCGTGTCGACCTGCTGGATGCGGCCGCCGTCGAGCACCACGATGCGCTGGCCGAGCGTCATCGCCTCCACCTGGTCGTGGGTCACGTA
>JAAYZO010000973.1 GCA_012514865.1 Lentisphaerota bacterium
TCGGCGAGGATGTGCGAGCTGATGAAGACCGCCTTGCCGGCGCGGGCCAGGAGGAAGAGCAGCTCGCGCAGCTCGATGCGGGCGCGCGGGTCGAGGCCGGCGGCGGGCTCGTCGAGGATCAGGACGCCGGGGTCGTGGATCAGGGCCTGGCCCAGGCAGACGCGCTGTTTCATGCCCTTGGAGAGGTCCTTCAGGAGGCGCTCGCGCAGGCCGCCGACGCCGGTGAACTCGACAACGCGGTCGACCTGCTCGCGGCGGGCGGCGCCGCGCAGGCCGTGGGCGCGCGCGAAGAAGTCGAGGTACTCGAGGACGGTCATGTCGGCATACTCGGGCAGGCTGTCGGGGACGAAGCCGAGGTGTCGTCGGGCGACCTCGGGGTGGTCGACGAGGGATGTGCCGTCGAGGCTGATGTCGCCGGCAGTCGGCTCGTCGAGGGTCGCCATGATGCGCATGGTGGTGGTCTTGCCGGCGCCGTTGGGGCCGACGAAGCCGCAGATGTGGCCCGCGGCAAAGCTGAAGCTGATGCCGTCGACGGCCTTGGCGCTGCCGAAGTGCCGGACGAGGTCCTGGACATCCACACGCATCGCCGTCACCTCCCCCCGCCGTTGGCCGCCGGCCGACCTCCGGCCGCCGCTGCCGGGGCCTCGACGGCCTCGGCCGGTGTGCCGATGACGAGGGCCGCCTGCTTGTAGTGCGCCCGCGGCAGGCGCGGCCTGATGAAGGCGCTCTCCTTCAGGACGGCCAGGTACTGCCCGCGCTCCGGCTGCCACAGCGTGGTCTTCATGGGCTCCGGCCAGCGCCGCTGCTCCCAGAGCCAGGCCGGCGTCACCACGACGCCGGACCCTTCCGGGAGGCGCTCCAGGCGCGCCTCGGCGCCGGGGGCGAGGTCACGCGCGGCCCAGAGCTGCCCGGCGCTGTCGGCGACCGCCAGTCGTTCGATCGGCGCGCCCAGGCCATTGACCGCGACCAGGGCATCGCCCTCGCGACGCAGCGGCAGGCGCTCCGCGGCGTGACGGCTCCCGCGCAGGGCGAAGCCGGCCGGCAGACGCGAGCGCACCCAGCCGCGCCGGAAGCACTGCCCGGCGGAGAGGTCCAGCTCGCGGCTGAGGCGCTCGTCGGCGGTGCCCAGGGGCGTGACCTGCCAGTCGCCGTCGTAGGTCACGCCGCCGCGCGGCGGCAGCGGGCAGTACAGGCCCTCGATCGCCAGGGTGGTGGCGCGGCGGGTGCCCTCGTTCAACAGGGTCACGGCCTGCAGCACCCCGCGCGAGCGCACGCCCTCGCCGAGGACAAAGACGCCGATGACCGCCAGGGAGAAGAGGACCCCGAGCAACGGCGTGGTCCAGAGCAGCCACAGTCGGCGCTGACGGCGGATGACGAAGGCGAGATTCAGCGGCCCGGCCAGGACCGCGAACAGCGCGATGGTCAGCGCCGCGGCCTTCAGGGGGATGCGGGCCTGCTGCAGGGCGAATGCCGGGCTCAGTTGAGTCGACAAGGTCGGGTGGCGATCACGGGACTCCCTCAGGCGGTTCTGCAGGTCGTTCGCCCAGGCCGCGTCGGCCGTCGCCGTGAGCATCGGCCGAATGGCCCAGGAGCCGAAGCCGACCGGGTAGCGCGCGCCGAACTCGTCGCGCTCGGGGGTGCGCGCCTCCCAGCCCTTCGGCGGCGTGGCGTCGCCGAAGATGATGACCTGGCCGCCGCACTCGGCGTAGCGCACCAGGGCCTCCAGAGCCGGCCCCGGCAGGCGCGGCACGTCCGCGCTCGCGAGGGCGACGGCGTCGAAGGCGGCGAAGAAGAGCCAGTCGTCGGGCCAGGCGTCGGCCTCGACCTCGGCGCGGCTCACGCTCACAAAGGCGCCGCCCCGGCCCGACGCTGCCCCGGATGGCCCCGCACCGCTGCCGCCCGCCGGCGGGTTGAGGCCACTGAGGAAGGGGTCCAGCGGCAGGCCGCGGCTGAGCAGCAGCGCCGGGGGGGCTCCGGGGGCATGCCCGGGCTGACCGGCCGGCCAGTGGAAGGTGCAGGGCAGGACCCGTCCGCCGGCGCGGACCTCGACGTTGCCATGCCAGGTTGCCAGGGGCAGCACGCAGGGTACCCGCACCTGCGTCGCCGGCGGCAGGATCAGGCGTATGACCGCGCTCTGGTTGAAGCCGTCGGTGCCCGTCAGCTCGATGGGCCAGGCCCGCGTCGGCGAGGCGTTCTGGAGGTGCAGCCATGACGCCGCCGGGCCATGCGTGAGCTGGTTGCCGCCGCCGGCCACGGACCAGAAGAGGACCTGCCGGGCCTCGACGTCCCTGGCGGGGTCCGCGGCGGCCCGGGCGGGCCCGGCCAGGGCGGCGCACGACAGCAGCACCAGGACGCGCCCGGCGGCGGCCAGGCAATGCCTCGATCGGGTCGTCATGGGCGCGGCTCCTCGAGGCGGACCTCGTTGGGGAGGTCCAGGTCGACCGGACGCACCGCCGACAGCAGCCCGGCGACCACCTGGCGGCTGTCGACGCGGTCCAGGCGGGCCCGGTAATTAAGGATAAGGCGGTGGTTCAGGACGGCCTCGGCGACCGCCTGGACGTCCTCAAAACCGGCCGTCGGTCGGCCGGCCAGGAGGGCCTGCGCCCGCGCCGCCTCGGCCAGCGCCAGGCCGGCCCGCGGCGAGGCGCCGTAGGTGACGTAGTCGCGCACCACCGCCGGCGCGGCGGCGGCCTCGGGGTGGCTGGCCTCGACCAGGCGGGCGATGTAGTCGGCCA
>JAAYZO010000974.1 GCA_012514865.1 Lentisphaerota bacterium
GATCGGGTCTTCGAGGTTGCCGACGAGGGTGCCGGTCCACCCCGCAAGCATCTCGTCAAGCTGTGCATCCATATTGTCAATGACCTGTGCCCCCATGGCGGCGGCCTGTTCCACAGAGGGACGGAACCCGCAATGCGGGCAAACAGGCGTCGCGTCGAGTTCCTGTTCGGTAAGCGCGAAGCAGCGCCGCAGCCCAGCCAGGCGATTCTGGAACTCGGTCAACTGCTGCCGGGGCATCAGGTCGATGCCCGCCAGCTTGAGCAGCGTCTGCAGGCGCATGTCGCTGAGGAGCGCCGCCTTCCGCTTGTCCTCGCTGACCCCCAACCGGGACTTGGCGTGCAGACCGATATAGACGGTGATGTAGTCGCGCTTGAGTCCACGGAGCGCACTGCCAACGGACTGGGACTGGGTGGGCAGTGTGGTCGCGTCCGTCTTCTTGAGCGCCTCGATGATGTCCGTGCGTGCGGCCCTCATGCGGTCGATCCAGTCATGGCTGTCCGGCAGAACGCTTTCGGCGGTGGCCAACCAGGAGGCGACGGGGCCATGATCCATGACGAACTCGCGCATGGCATCGATGCCGTCCAGGGCGACGAGGGCTTTTCCGTGGCCTTCGACTTCCTGGGCGGTGCAGCGCAGATTCTTGAGCTTGCCCGGGGATGAGTAGGCCTGCAACCCCTCGAAGAACGCTTTCGCCTGTTCGAGGGAACCCGCCTGAACAGCCAACTTGGTTGTCGCAAGCAAGTCCACGCCCCAGAAGGAGACGCCTTCGCGGATCGCCTGTTGGGTCACGACAATCCGCTTGACCACCTTGGCCACGGCCTGTTGCAGATTCTGGACGGGCTCGTCCTTGCCTTGGGTCACAAGCTGGGCCATGCCCGGCGTCATGCCGAGCACCTGGAACAACGCTTTCAGGGCGGGGACATTCCAGTCCTTGGGCGGCTCGATGTGCTTGAAGCGCAGCAGCTCGTCCATGCTGGTTCCGGCAAGCTGGGCCACGGCAGTCGCATCGAACTTCTTGCCCGGCACGGCGAGCACGACCTCGCCTGAGTAGACCAGGGATGCCAGGACGACGATGCCCCATTCCGGTTCGAGACGCGCGGGGCCGGGAAGCATGTACTCCACGCCATGGTCGTCCTGCACCAGCTCCGCCCGATTGACGACCTGGCCGTGCCCCTTTGCCTGGAGCGTCTCGACGATGAACTTCGCGTACTTGGACTGGGCCGGATCGACCTTCGTTTCGCTGCTCGCCGGATCGAGCAGTCCCAAGGCATCGAGAACGGCGGTGGCCTGCTTGGTCCGGCTCTGCCCGGCGACTGCCCGGAGAGCGTCTTGGGCAGCCTGAGTTCGGTTGGCTCCGGTGATGAGCACCGAGAAGAACGGATAGTCGGGTGCCTGTTCGGCAAAGTGTGTGGCCAGACAAATGCCACCAATGGTGTTGATCAGGTCGCGGAAGTTGATGGTCTCCTGGGGACCGATACCCGCCGCCGCCCGAATGCTCCCGCCGCCGCCCTTGGCCCATTCCACCATGGCTTTCGCGCGGCCCTGATAAGTGACCTCGAACGCATCGCTCATATGCTTCTGGAGCCATTGCACCAGCGCTCGCAGGAAGCCGTTGGCTTTGGATTCATAGGTGCTCTTGGCGTGCCCGGA
>JAAYZO010000975.1 GCA_012514865.1 Lentisphaerota bacterium
CTAATTGCGCGCATGCTGCAGATTGCAACCTCACCATCTACTAACGATTTAGTGATCGATTTCTTCGGTGGCAGTGGGAGCACTGCCCACGCTATTTACTCGGAGAACGTCTCCGATGGGGGTAAGCGCAGATTCATTTTGGTTCAACTTCCCGAACCCACAGAGCAGAAAGAGTATCCGTCCATTGCCGACATCACCAAGGAGCGCCTCCGCCGCGCCTCGCGCAAGCTCCGCGACGAGAACCCGCTGTTCACCGGCGACCTGGGCTTCCGGGTCTTCAAGCTGGACTCCAGCAATATCCGCGCCTGGGAACCGAACCGCGAGAATCTGGAACAGACCCTGCTCGACCACGAGGCACACCTGAAGGCCGACCGCACCGAAGCGGACATCCTCTACGAGGTGCTGCTCAAGCTCGGCCTGGACCTGTGCGTCCCCATCGAACAGAGGACCCTTGCCGGCAAGACGGTCCACAGCGTCGGGGGTGGCGTGCTGCTGGCCTGCCTGGCGGACCGGATCGACCGCACGGAAGTGGAGGAACTGGGGCGGGGCCTGGCGGCCTGGCGCAAGGAACTGTCGCCCGCCGGGGACACCACCTGCGTGTTCCGCGACGATGCTTTCGCCGGCGACGTGGCCAAGACCAACCTGGCCGCCCTCCTGCAACAGCACGGCATCGCCAGGGTGCGAAGCCTGTGAGCCTCGGTGGCCCCCCAGCCCCCTTCGGCGGCGAGTTCCTCCTCTACCAGACCGAGGACGGGCAGCCCCGGGTGGAGTGCCGCTTTTCAGAGGAGAGCCTGTGGCTGCACCAGGCCGGCATGGCGGAGCTCTTCCAGACCACCAAGCAGAACATCGCCAAGCACCTCAAGGCCATCTTCGCCGAGGGCGAGCTGGCCTCAGATTCAGTTGTCAACTATTGGTTGACAACTGCCGCGGACGGCAAGCGCTATCAGGTGGCCTACTACAACCTCAGCGCCATCCTGGCCGTGGGCTATCGGGTTCGCTCCCTGCGCGGAACCCAGTTCCGGCGCTGGGCCACCGAACGGCTCCGAGAGCTCCTGGTCCAGGGCTTCACCATGGACGATGAGCGGTTGAAGAATCCCGACGCGGGCGTCTACTTCGACCGACTGCTCGAGCGGATCCGCGACATCCGCTCGTCGGAGAAGGTCTTCTGGCGCAAGGTGCTGGACATCTACGCCACCTCCATCGACTATGATCCCTCTGCCGAAACGTCGCAGCAATTCTTCGCCACGATCCAGAACAAGATGCACTGGGCCGCCCACGGCCAGACGGCCGCTGAGGTCATCGCCAGGCGGGCCGACGCCAGCCAGCCCGACATGGGGTTGACCAGCTTCGCGGGGGCGCGTCCTCGTCGCTCCGAGGTCACCGTGGCCAAGAACTACCTGCAGGCCGACGAGCTGAACCTCCTGAACCGCATCGTCTCCGCCTACCTGGAGTTCGCCGAACTGCAGGCCCGCGGCCGTCGCCCGATGACGATGGCGGACTGGAGCCGGAAGCTGGACGACTTCCTGAGGCTGGGAGACCACGAGGTGCTCACGCACGCCGGACGCATCTCGGCCAAGGACGCCCACCTGAAGGCCGAAGCCGAGTATGACTCCTATCTCCGAAAGGTGGACGCGCTGCCCGCTCCGGTCGAGCGGGACATGATCCGGGCCCTGGAGGACGTTGCCAGGAGGCTTCCCGGAACGGAGGGCCCCAAGCCGTGAAGCTGCACTTCGAACCGAACCTGGACTATCAGCTCGAGGCGCTGGAAGCGGTGTGCGACCTCTTCCGCGGACAGGAGATCTGCCGCACGGAGTTCACCGTAACGAAGAACGCCGCCGGTAGCGCGTTCCTCCCCGGCTTCGAAAACAACCTCGGCGTCGGCAACCGCCTCACCCTGCTCGACGACGAGCTTCTCCACAACCTGGCCGACATCCAGGTTCGCAGCAGCCTGCCGCCCTCCCCGGGGCTTGCGTCGGGCGACTTCACCGTGGAGATGGAGACCGGAACGGGTAAGACCTACGTCTACCTGCGCACGATTTTCGAGCTCAACAAGCGCTTCGGCTTCACCAAGTTCGTCATCGTCGTGCCGTCGGTGGCGATCAAGGAGGGCGTGTACAAGTCCCTCCAGATCACCGAGGAGCACTTCAAGGGCCTCTATGCCGGGGTCTCCTTCGACTACTTCCTCTACGACTCGTCCAAGCTCGGCCAGGTGCGCAACTTCGCCACCAGCCCGAACATCCAGATCATGGTGGTGACGGTCGGGGCCATCAACAAGAAGGAGGTCAACAACCTCTACAAGGACAGCGAGAAGACCGGTGGCGAGAAGCCCATCGACCTGGTGCGCGCCACGCGGCCCATCCTGATCGTGGACGAGCCCCAGAGCGTGGATGGTGGCCTGCAGGGGCGGGGCAAGGAGGCCCTGGGTCTCATGAACCCCCTGTGCACCCTCCGCTACTCGGCCACCCACGTGGACAAGCACCACATGGTCTACCGACTCGACGCGGTGGACGCCTACGAGAAGCGGCTCGTGAAGCAGATCGAGGTGGCCTCGGCCACGGTGGAGGACGCGCACAACAAGCCCTTCGTCCGGCTGGTCTCGGTCAGCAACAAGCGCGGTGCCATCTCGGCACGGGTGGAACTGGACGTCCAGACCCCGAGCGGCATCCAGCGCCAGGAAGTCACCGTTCAGGACGGCGACAACCTCGAGCAGACCGCCCGCCGGGCGATCTACGCCGACTGCCGCATCGGGGAGATCCGGGTCGAGAGGGGCAACGAGTACGTGGAGCTTCGCGTTCCGGGTGGCGAGCGCTACCTCAAGATCGGCGAGGCCTGGGGCGATGTGGACAAGCTGGCTGTGCAGCGCGAGATGATCCGCCGCACCATCCGTGAGCACCTCGACAAGGAGAAGCGCCTGCGCCCCCAGGGCATCAAGGTCCTGTCCTTGTTCTTCATCGACGAGGTCGCCAAGTACCGCCACCATGACGCCGACGGAAACCCCGTCAAAGGCGAGTATGCCAGGATCTTCGAGGAGGAGTACCGCCGGGCGGCAGGGCTCCCCGACTACCAGAGCTTGTTCCAGGAGGTGGACCTCACCCACGCCGCGGCGGAGGTGCACAACGGCTACTTCTCGATCGACAAGAAGGGCGGCTGGACCGACACGGCCGACAACAACGAAGCCAACCGCGCCAATGCCGAGCGGGCCTACAACCTGATCATGAAGGAAAAGGAGAGGCTCCTGAGCTTCGAGACGCCGTTGAAGTTCATCTTCTCCCACTCGGCCCTCAAGGAAGGCTGGGACAACCCCAACGTCTTCCAGATCTGCACCCTGCGGGACATCCAGACCGAGCGCGAGCGCCGGCAGACCCTGGGCCGGGGGCTGCGCCTGTGCGTCAACCAGCAGGGAGAGCGGGTTCGGGGCTTCGAGGTGAACACGCTCACCGTGATCGCCCTGGAAAGCTATGAGAA
Organism: Lentisphaerota bacterium; assembly: GCA_012514865.1. Classification (GTDB taxonomy): domain Bacteria; phylum Verrucomicrobiota; class Lentisphaeria; order Oligosphaerales; family JAFGRS01; genus JAGVUW01. The sequence goes on from JAAYZO010000975.1 coordinate 3,466, forward strand.
GTTCGCCGAGAACTTGCAGCACGAGATCGAGCAGGACACAGGAATCAGCTTCGGCATCGTCGAGCCGCACCAGTTCGTGGCCATCAAGGTGACGGCGGCGGACGGCACGATCACCCCCCTTGGAGTCGACCTGTCCAAGGAACTTTGGGAGGCCCTCAAG
>JAAYZO010000976.1 GCA_012514865.1 Lentisphaerota bacterium
AAGACCCACCGGCGCGCGCCGTCACGGGCGAAGGCAATGAGCTTCTCATCGGCGCAGCCGACCAGGAGGGCGTCGGCCTCGGGCCACCAGGCCAGGACGCGGACGCGGCCGTCGGCCTGGAGGGTCCGCACCGGCGCGCCGGCGGCGGTGAGCAGATGCACGGTCGAGCCCTCGGCCACGGCCAGCCAGGGTGACTGGTCCAGGCCCGGCAGTTCGATGATCTCGGTGGCCCCTTGCGGCAGGCTGGCCATGGGCGCCACCGTCAGCGCCGCCGACGGCGGCAGCGCCGTGGCGCGCGTCCGCGCCGCCTTGGCCTCGTCCCAGAGGCCGGCCGACTGCGTGCCGGCCGCGTCGAGGTCGGCGCGCAGCGCCGACAGCACCGCCGCGCTCGGGCGGGCGCCGGTGAGGCGGTGCTCGCCGGCCGGGAGCGCCAGCGGCAGCGCCGCCACCGGCTGGCCGTCGAGACGCAGCGCCCCCGGCTCGGCCAGGGCCAGCGTCAGCGTCGTCGCGGCGGACACCGCCAGGGCCGCCTCGCCGGTCGCGAAGTCCCAATCCACGGCCACCGGCGCCTCCGACGACACGAGCAGCGGCCCGAGGCCGGCGCGCGTCAGGCCGCGACCGTAGAGATGATCGGCCGCCAGGATGGCGACCTCGGCCTGGACCCCCTCGGCCGCGCCCACCACCGCCAGAGCCGGCTCGGGCAGGCGCAGGAAGGCGGCGTTGGGCGACAGACGACGGCAGAATGACCCGGCCGCCTCGGCGTCATCCGGCGACAGGAGGTGGAAGAAGAGGCGGTTCGTGCCGGCTTCGGCGGGGCCGTTCCAGTCCATGGTAAGGGTCGCGTCGCCGCGGACGTCCAGGTGATCGGCCGTCGACAGGGCGTAGGCGACCGCCGGGGCGGCGGGCTCGGCCGCGGCGCCCTCCGGCCGCAGCAGGAGCGCCCCGAGAGCCGCGAAGAACCGCGCCGACGACTCGTCGTGACCGACCACCTCCAGACGCAGGACATGCCGACCCGCCGCCAACGACACCGCACCCAGGCTCAGGCGCTCGTCGCGCGCCTCGCCGGCATACAGATTCAGGCGGTCCTGGACCGCCTGGCCGTCGATCAGGACACGCACCACACCGCGGTCGTTGTAGCGCACGGTGTCGAGGTAGGCCTCGCCTGCGAAGGGCTTCTCCAGCTCAAAGGGCATCTCCAGCCACTCGCCGGGGGCCTGCGCCCGCAGCAGCACGATGCCGACCCCGGTCAGGCGTCCGAGGCGGCCGGGGTCGGCCGGCTGCGTGGTGCAGGCCGCGTCGAGGGCGCGGAACTCCATCCACCCCGGCGGCACCCGCGGGCCCTGACGGGGCGTCAGGCGCGCGCGCTCGCGGTCAGGCTGCCAGCGCCCGCCGCGCGTCTCCCAGAGGGTCTGCACCGCCATGTTCTCGCTGCTCTCGCGGAAGGCGAGGTCGTCGATCACCAGGGCATAGCGCCCCAGGCGCTGGAGGAGCGTCCGCTGCCAGGTGCAGTAGGCCGCGCGCGGCACCCGCGCCGAGACCCCGGCGGTGCCGCCGAGGCGCTCGGCCCAGCGCAGGCCGGCGTCCATCGCCACGGCCGGCTCGACCATGCCGTCGGCCTTGGTCAGGACCTGATTCAGGTAGCCCTGCAGGAGGGTGCTGCCGGCCAGGCGCAGGTCCAGGATGGCGAAGGTGTGGTAGGGGTTGCGCGAGGCGCCGTTGAAGCCGTCGATGAGGACGAAATCGCCGCCGGGGCCGGTCTCGGTGCGGAAGGACCCGAAGGCGAACGACTCGTCCGAGGTCAGGCCGCTGCCGCGCCGCGACCACTGGGGCACCGGCAGGGGCTGGATCGACCAGCGCCCGCACAGATCGGTGGGCGCCGCCGGCGACAGGGACTCGTCCGGCCAGTACGACTGGCCCAGGCGGAAGATGCGGGTGTCCATCGCGGTACGCTCGCGGTAGCCGACCCAGCGCCCATCGCCGGTGAGGTAGGCGGCCTGGTGCAGGAAGGTCAGCGCTGCATACTGCAACTGACGGTCACCAGGAAGGCCATTGAGGAGGATCTCCTGGCCGCGCAGGAGTTCGGCGAGGGTGCCCTGGCGCAGGGGCTCGCGGTCGCCGGTCAGGCAGAGGTAGGTGAAGATCGGCGCGATGCCGGTGCTGTACCAGTAGAGGTTATCGCTCTCGCCGTTGACCCAGGCGTGCTTGTGGAGCGACTCGAAGGCCCAGCGCCCGGCCTGCTCGCACTGCTCCCAGACCGGGTCGGGGTAGTAGCGGTTGAAGTAGCGCCCGAGGCAGAGCAGCCCGATGGCGGCCCACTGCCCATGGCGCGAGCTGACGGCCTCGGCCGGCCCGCGCAGACGGAAGATGCCCTCGCGGGCGTAGTCGGGATGCTCGAGCTGACGGGCCAGGCCGTTGGTGATGCGCAGGCGCTCGTCGTCGCTGAACACCGGGCTCTCCTCGATGAGGTCCCAGTAGAGCAGGGTCATGTGCTGGTTGTAGTGGTAGGCGCCGGCGAGGGGGTCATCCTTGTTCTCGATGCGCTCGCCGTCGATGTCGCTGATCTCCTTGAGGGCCTGGGCGTCAGGGAAGGCCAGCCGCACGAACTCGCGGGCATGCCGCGGCTCGCCGGTCATGAAGTACATGGCCATGCACTTGCTCAGGCTGCTCCAGCCGAAGTAGCCGGTGGAGCCATAGCCGTCGGAGGCGTCCCAGGTCTCGGCATGGCGGGCGTCCTCGGGCAGCACGACGCCCTCCGGGAGACGCACGTCGAGGACCCATCCCAGCGCCAGGGCGTCGCCGGCCGGCGCCGCCGACAGGCGCTCGGCCAGGAGACCCGCGGCGCGCTCGACGCCGGCGTCGTCACTGCCGCCGACCAGGATGGCGTTGTGGCCATTGGCATACGGGTTGTGCAAGGAATGCACCACGGCACCGCCCGGGCCGGGGTACTTCAGATCCAGGAGGGTGAAGCAGGCGTCGTAGAGGCCCCCGATGGCCTGATTCGTCGAGCGGTTGCCCAGGAGGATGCGGGCGCCCCGCAGCGGCAGCGCCGCCTCGGCACCGCGGTCGCTCCACACCGGCAGCTCGACGCCGGTGCGGCTGCGCACCGCCGCCTGTAGTGCCGCCACCGCCGCGGCGTATCGGCCCGACGCCACCACAATCCCCGCCGCCGGCCGACCGGCCGACACCAACGCCGTGGTCAGATGCGCGTCCTTGAGCTGCGTCACCACCGGCGCCTTCATCGACGGCAGCGCCGCCGGCTCGGCCGGCGCCGGAACACCACCGGTCAGGCGGACGTTGTCCAACAGCGCCGTGGTCCAGGCGGTGCCCTTGTGGGTGTAGAGGTAGAGCCGGATCGTCGTGTCGCCAGCCGGCATGGCGCCGCGTAGAACGATCGTCTCAAAGGCGGCGGTCTGACGCGTGTGCAGGACCTCCTGCGCGTAGGTGTTCGAGGGCAGAAAGCGCATCTGCACGTAGAGGTTCGCCGGCGGCGGCGCCTCGGGCACGGCGGCGATGTCCACCGCCACCTCGTAGGCCTGACCGCCCGGCGCGGCGACATCCTGCGTGAGTCCGATCTCGTGCTCCGCATCGCGGTCATCCAGAAGCACGGCC
>JAAYZO010000977.1 GCA_012514865.1 Lentisphaerota bacterium
CTGACGATGGATCACGTGGTGCCGGTGGCGCGCGGCGGCCGGAGTGTCAAGGGCAACGTGGTTCCCGCCTGCCGCGCCTGCAACCGCGGCAAATCGTTCCTCACCCCGGCCGAACAAATCCTTGCCACACTGGAAAACCAGCAGGAGGAGAACCCGTGATGACAGGAATCGAGCGGATCGGACGCATCCTCAAGCGGCAGCCGGTCGACCGGATCGGACTGTGCGAGGATTTCTGGGGCGACACGCAGAAGCTCTGGTGCAGCCAGGGACACATCCGCGAAGGCGAGGCGCTCGACGACCACTTCGGATTCGACCTGACCATCGCCTGGGTGTTCAATCTCGTGGCCGACCTCGACTTCGTCCCCGTCACCATCGAGGAGACCGTGGAAACCCGCCTGGTCAAGGACGGCAACTACGCGACCCTGCGCCGGCACAAGCTGCACGACTCCACACCGGAGCACGTCGACTTCGACGTCAGGGAGCGCGCCTCCTGGGAGGAGCTGGTCAGGCCGCGCCTGCAGCGGACCGCGGACGATACCCGCCGCATCCACTTCGAGGCCTACCGCAACGCCAGGCGGCGCGCCGCCGCGAACGGCCGCTTTTTCTTCTGGGGCGGCGTCAACGTCTTCGAGTGCATACACCCGGTGTGCGGACACGAGCACATGCTGGCCGGCATGGCGCTCGACCCGGAGTGGGTCGCCGACATGGCCAACGTCTACGCCGATCTGCTGATCCGCCTGATGGAGGAGCTGTTCGCCAGGGAAGGGCAACCCGACGGCATCTGGTTCTACGAGGATATGGGCTTCAAGGAGCGGCCGTTCATGTCGCCCGCCATGTACCGCGAACTGATCTGGCCGGCGCACAGGAAGACAGTCGATTTCTGCCACGGCCGCGGGCTGCCCGTGGTGATGCACTCCTGCGGCTTCGTCGAGCCGCTGCTGCCCCACATGGTCGAGGCGGGGATCGACTGCCTGCAGGTGATCGAGGTCAAGGCGGGGATGGACCCGCTGCGCATCCACCGGAACTTCGGCGACCGCCTCAGCCTCTGCGGCGGCATGGACGCCCGCAACCTGGTCAAGAACGACATCGATGCCATCCGCCGCGAGCTGGCGTGGAAAATCCCGGTGCTGAAGGCGAACAACGGCTACATCCTCCACAGCGACCACTCGATCCCCGACACGTGCGCCTACGAGACCTACCGCTTCTTTGTCGACGAGGGGCTGAAGCTGGGCTCCTATCGCTGAGGCGCTTGCAGAACCGCTGCAAGCGTCAGGGTTCAGGTTTCAGGGATGCCAGGGTTCAGGCTGGAAACATTGCCTGAACCCCGAACCCTGACCCCACCGCTGCCTACAGGGCGCCGAGGAACGCATTGGCGCGCTCACGGGTGACCACCAGCACAATCAGGATCAGCCCGAGAATCCAACCGACTGCTTTGCCGGTGTTGAGCCGTTCGCGGTACAAGATGGCCGTGAGCGCGACGCCGCCGATCAGTGCGATCCCGAGCGAGACGGGAAAGGCCACGACCGCGGGCAGGCTCATGCCGTGCAACAGCAGCAGCATGCCGAGGCCGGAACACATGCCGGCCATTCCCC
>JAAYZO010000978.1 GCA_012514865.1 Lentisphaerota bacterium
GCCGAGCAGGCAGGCGACATGGCCGTCGTGCCCGCAGGCGTGCGCCACGCCGGGAACGGTCGAGGCGTGGGGTTTGCCGCACTGGTCGGGCATCGGCAGGGCGTCCATGTCGGCGCGGAAGGCAAGGCAGTCGCCCGTCCGCTCGGCCGCGAGGGTGGCGACCACGCCCGTGCCGCCGACCCCCTCGCGCACCTGCATGCCGGGAAGGCGCGCCAGCCAGGCGGCGATCCGGCCGGCGGTGCGCCGTTCCCCGTAGGCGGTCTCCGGATGGGCGTGCAGGTCGCGCCGCAGGGCGATCACCTCCGGCAAGAGGGCCGCCGGGCGCTCCTCGAACTCTCGTGGCATCTTCATGCGTGTCTCCGGATGCCGGCCTACAGGTCGATCGCCAGCGTGGCGCCGCGGCAGGCCGCCTCGCACAGCAGCTCCCAGGCCCGCACCGCGCGGCGTCCCTCGGCCCCGCTGACGGGCGGAGGACCGCCGTCGCGGACCGCCTCGTAAAGCTCGCCGTAGAAATCGGGAACGGCCAGCCCGCTTGTGATCAGCGGCAGGTCGGCCAGCGCCGTCCCCGGCGCCGCGGACTGGAAATGGCTCTGCTTGGCCAGGGCGTCCTCGGGCCGCTGGCACCACTCCTGGTACAGCACGCCCCGCTCGCCGGCCACCATGAAACGCCAGGGCAGCCGCCCCGGCCGGAAGGCGTTGCCGTTGAAGACCGGCAGCATCCCGACGTCGTGCAGCACGCCGTCCTCGGTCCGCAGGCGGCCCGTGAAGAACCCTTCGCTGTCGGCCGGCCGGTCCGGATGCGGCGAGCAGAACGCGGCGGTCAGCTCGACAAAGCGCCTGCCGCGGCCGAGGACCATCGTCTGGTCGATGATGTGGATTCCCCAGTCGTAGGGCGAACCGGCAAAGCCGGTCGTGTACTCGTTGCGCACCAGGCGGATCTCGCCGAAGATGCCGCTTTCGACCGCGTGGCGGACGGCGAGGAAGTCGGCGTCCCAGCGGCGGTTGTGGTGAACGGCGAGCAGGCGCCCGGCGGCGGCCGCCGCGGCGATCATCTCGTCGCACTCCGCCGCGGTGCCGGCCATCGGCTTCTCGACCACCACATGCTTGCCGGCCGCGAGGGCCGCCAGCGCGAGGTCGCGGTGGGTGCGCGGGGGACGGGTGGCGATCACGACCAGATCGACTTCGGGGTCGGCCATCAGCGCCCCTGGACTGGCGGCGGCCCGCAGGCCCGCCGCGGCCGCCAGCTCGACCGCCTTCTCCCGCGCCGTGTCGGCGCAGCAGGTGACCTGGTAGCGCGACGCGTGCAGCGAGCGCAGAATCCGCAGATGAATCGACCGGCCGGCATTGCCGCAACCGACGATGCCGACACGGATGAGGGTTTGTGCCATGGGACGACTCCTTTGCCGAACAACCTTTTGCCGCGCGTCCGCGCTCAGACCGGCATGACCCGCTCCGGCGACGCGACCAGCCGCTTGAGGTAGGCGATGCCCGAACCGATCTTCTCGGCCGGCGCGACCTCGCGCCGCAGATCCTCGATGCACAGGTAGCCGGCGAACCCGGTGTCCTTGAGCGCGGTGACGATCTCGGGGAAGCTGGCGATGCCCTCGTCGAGCGCCGCCCACTGGCGCAGCCAGCAGCCGTTTTCCCGGCGGTACCGGGCGTTCTTGCAGTGGATGTAGGAGAGATAGGGGCCCATGATCTGGACCGAGTTGCGCCACCCTTCATTGCCCTCGAAGACCATGTTGCCGGGATCCATGAGGATGCCGACGCGGTCGGGCGCATAGCGGTCGATCAGGCGCATGGCGCCGCTGGCCGAGTTGACGACGAACCCGCCGTGCAGCTCGAACACGAAGCGCAGGCCCGCGTCCCGCGTCAGGTCGAGCAGCACGGCCAGCTCCCCGGCGTTGCGCCTGAACCAGTAGGGGGCGTCGCGCGTGCCGTCGAATTCGGCCATCCACGCGTCGAGCCTCGACCCCGGCCCGCCCCAGCGCACATGGGCCGCCGAGAACATCCGGATCTGCCGCGTCCCCAGCACCTGCGCCACGCGGCACACCGCGTCGATCACCTCGGGGTGGGCCGCGTGCTTCAGCAGGATCGAGGGCGAGAGCGCGATGAACTCCATGCCCGCCTCGTCGAAGTCGCGCCTGAGCTCCGCGGCGGCCTGCAGCAGCGCGTCGAGCGTCGTCTTCCCCGTCCGCAGGTCGCCGACGGGCATTGTCACCTCCATGCCCTGGCACCCCAGCTCCTTTGCCAGCGCGAGTTCCTGCTTGCGGTCCTTCAGCCCCAGTGCGCCCAGCTGCGCCCCGAATTTCATGGTGCCCCCTTTCCTGCCTGCGCCGCCAAGGCGGCAGACGGCGAAGAGCATACGCTACTTCCGCGGCACACGGCAACGGATAATCGGCCGGCGCCCGTTTTGCAGGAGCCCCGTTTGCTACAGGAGCTTCATCCGCGGCAGGTCCTGGATGTCGACGCAGCCGGCGAGGCGGCCGGCGTCGTCGACGACGGGGAGGTCGTCGATCTTGTATTTCTCGAAGATGCGCAGCACGTCGACGGCGA
>JAAYZO010000979.1 GCA_012514865.1 Lentisphaerota bacterium
CCGCCATAACGCCGCGGCCTGCTACGTCGCCATGGCCGAAGAGCCATCGCTCAACCGCACCGAGTCCTTCGAACTCTACCGCAAGGCCTTCGACCTCGACCCGAGCGCCATCACCAACGCCGCCGTCCTCGAGCGCCTGCAGTCGCCGCGCTGACGCAGGCGATCACCAGACGCCCAGCGCGGCAAGCTGCTGGCTGGCGGCGGCGGCCCAGCCGCGGTTGGCGGCCGGGCTGGCCGGGCTCGGGTGGAGGATCCGGCCGACCTCCACCGGGTGGCCCTGGAGCGCCTCGCGGGCGCGCTCGAAGGCGAAGCCGCCGATGCCGACCACCCAGGTCGGCCGCAGGATACCGACCAGCGAGCGCAGATGCTCGTCGCAGGCCCGCTGAAGGCCCTCACGCTCGGCCGCCGGCAAGGCGTCGGGGGTCAGATTCCGGCCGCTCGCCGCCAGGAACATCAGCGGGCAGTAGTTGGCCACGAAGTGCTCGCGGAAGAACGCCTCGGCAGTCCCGAAACGCTCCGCAAAGAGCCCCCAGAGACGCCGGCCGCTGACCTCGGAGCGCCGACAGCCAAAGCCATCCACCGGCTTGCTCGGACAGAGCCGCGCCGGCGCGCCGACCAGGCCCACCAGGCCAAGCCAGTCGCGTACCACACTCACCTCCCCGAAGGGCACGCCGACCTGGGCCATGCCCCACGGACCCGGGTTCATCCCGAGAAACACGACTCGGCGCGGCGCCGTGGCGCCCCAGCGCGTGAGGTAGGCGCGGTGCGGTTCCCAGGCGTAGTCGAGGGGGTTGTAGACGTAGGCCACCGGCGGCGCAAAGTCGAGCGCGCCGACCGCGTCACGCAGGCGCCGGGCCGCCGCCAGCAGAGCCGCCGCCGGGGCGGCCTCGACGGCGCCGGGCGCCCCCGGCGCGGCGTGGGTGCACGGTGTCGTGGTCATGGGGTCCATGGTCACAAGGGGCGCCCTTCCTGCCGGCCGCGGCTTCAGACAAACTCGGTCGAGTAGTCTTCCAGCGAGCAGTCGCGGATCTTCTCGACCAGGTCGACCACCTTGCTCAGCACCGCGTTGACATGGGCCTGCTCGTTGCTCACCGCCACCACGCCCAGGCAGGCGTGGTTCCAGACGTCCATGTCGTCGACTTCGGCAACGCCGACGTTGAAGCTCTGGCGCACGCGGTCGCGCAGGCGCTGGACCACGGCGCGCTTCTCCTTCAGCGAGAAGGCGCCGGGGATATCGATCTCGAGGGTGAGGATGCCGACAACCATGCCGCTAACCTAACCCCACGACCGCCTGCCGCAACTGCGCCGCCGGCGCCACCCGGGAGGGAGGAAGCCCCCAGGAACCCCAGGAACCCCAGGGACCCCAGGGACACCGGGGACACCGGGGGCCGCGAGGGCGGCCGGGGGGCTAGCGGCACGCGGATCTGGGGCGGGCCAGTCCTTGAGTCCCTTGAGTCCCTTTCCGGGAGGCCCCAGACCCACAGCCCAGCGGATCCGTTTCTCCCCGGGACCGCCGAGCATCGGCTCGGCATCCGCCTGGGCGCCGTCCCGCCACCCTCGGGCGTCCGCCGGGTCGCGGTGGTATGGTAGCGGGGACAGACGGCCCATGAGCGAGGAGGCGCGGTGTGATGACACGGATTCCATGGC
>JAAYZO010000980.1 GCA_012514865.1 Lentisphaerota bacterium
GCGCCCTGAAAGGGCATCATTCATCAGCCCAGGGCAACGCCCTGGGAAACCGGACATAACTCGCCGCAGGCTGAAAGTCTGCGACAACGCGCCGCACGCAACAGCGCGACGTTTCATACGAGCCGCCCCGACTCGACGGAGGCATGACGACCGGACGCTCCAGAGCATTGACGCGGCCCCGGCTACGGTGTAGAGTCTCCTTACCTGGGTCGGTCGTTGACGTTGTGTCCAGGTGGGAAGACGACGCTCGAAGGGATTCGGTGGTGCCCTGCCACAGGACCTGCGCGGCTGGTACTCTCCCGGGGCGATTCCCCAGACTCAGGCGTGCCGCCAGGTCGGTTCCGCGGGAAGGGCCCGCCGTGACCCAAACGGAGGGCATCGCGATGAAGAGACGTCCTAGTGGGTTCACGCTGATCGAACTGCTGGTGGTCATCGCCATCATCGCCATCCTGGCGGGGATGCTTCTGCCGGCTCTGGCTCAGGCCCGCGAGAAGGCCCGCCGCATCAACTGCACCAGCAACCTGAAGCAGGTCGGCCTGTCGATGAAGATGTACTGCGACGACTACAGGGAGCAGTACCCCAATGGCGACATGAAGGTCGCCTTCTCCCGGCTGACCAACAACAAGTACCTCACCGCCAACAAGATGCTCATCTGCCCGAGTTCGACCGCCACGGAGTACACCGGTACCGACTTCGCCAGTGCCCGCGACCCCATCAATGACTTCGCCACGACGCCCTGGAACCTGAGCTACCTGTACATCAGCGACGCGTATGTCGCCCTCGGCGGCCGGCGGCTCACCGAGGCGGTGTGCACCAGCCAGTCGATGCTGTCGATGGACTACGTGTACAACCACAAGGAGTACGGCAACGTCCTCTTCGGGGATGGCCACGTGGCCGGCTTCTCGGGATCGGCCTGGTACAAGGCCAACAAGGCCCACGGCATCTTCAACGCCGCCGGCGTGTTCGCGGTTCTCAACGCCGCCATCAACCCGGACGTGGCCTACCCGTAAAGCGGCGCCGCGGCCGTGTCAGCCGACGGCGGCGCCGCTGGGGATGTCGCCGTCGACGGTGAGGAGACTCAGGCGCTTGCCGCGGCGGGCCGCCAGGAGCATGCCCTCGGAGGTCACGCCGAAGAGCGTGGCCGGCTTGAGGTTAGCCACGACGATCACGGTGCGCCCGACCAGGGCCGCCGCCTCGTAGAACGCCGCGATCCCGGCGACGATCTGGCGCGTCTCCGCGCCGATCTCCACGCTGAGCTTGAGGAGCTTGTCCGAGCCCTCGAGGCGCTCGGCGGCGAGAATGCGCGCGGTGCGCAGGTGCACGCGGCTGACCTCGTCGATGCCGATGACCGCGACGCCGGCCGGCGAGGACGCCTTCGCCTGGGGTGCGGCCGGCGCGGCCGGCAGCGCGGCACGCTCGACGCGCGGGAACAGGCCCGCGATGTCGCTGACCGCCACGCCGCCCGTCAGGCCGCCCCAGCGCGACAGACGCGCCAGCGACGGCACCCCCGCCACCGCGCCCAGGCCGAGGGCCTCGCGCAGCGCGGTCATCTTCGCCGGCATCACCGGCAGGAGCAGGCCGGCGACAATGCGCAGGCACTCCGCCGCGTGGTAGAGCACCTGCCCCAGGCGCGCTGTATCACCGGCCTTCGCCAGACTCCACGGCTTGACCCGGTCGAAGTACCGGTTCGCCGCCCGCACCGCCGCCAGGACGTCCGCCAGCCCGCGGTCGAGCTGCATGGCCTTGATGCGGTCCTGCATGCTCCGCACCGCGGCTAGCGTCAGGCCGACCAGCTCCTCCTCGTCGGCACCCGGCTCACAGGCCGCCGGCATGACACCGCCGAGGTTGCGGCTGATCATCTTCAGCACCCGGCTCGCCAGGTTGCCCAGGTCATTCGCCAGGTCGGCGTTGTAGCGGGTGACGAAGGCCTCCTCGGTGAAGCTGGCGTCCTGGCCCAGGCTCATCTCCGCCATGAGGAAGTACCGGAAGGCGTCGACGCCATAGGCATCGATCATCTGCATCGGGTTGACCACATTGCCCAGCGACTTGCTCATCTTATCGCGGCCGACCAGCCACCACCCGTGCGCGAAAATGCTCTCCGGCATGGGCACTCCCATCGCCTTGAGCATGGTCGGCCAGTAGACCGTGTGCGTCGTCAGGATATCCTTGCCGATGAGGTGGTAGCTCGCCGGCCACCAGCGCGCGAAACGCGCCTCGTCAACGCCATAGCCGATGGCGCTGATGTAGTTCACCAGGGCGTCGAACCAGACGTAGGTGACGTAGTCGGCGTCGAAGGGCAGCTCGATGCCCCAGCTCAGACGGCTGCGCGGACGGCTGATGCACAGGTCACCCAGGGGCTGCCGCAGAAAACCCAGCGTCTCCTGACGGCGATGCTCAGGCTGGATGAAGTGCGGGTGCGTCTCGATGTACTCGACCAGCCAGGACTGGTAGGCGCTCATACGGAAGAAGTAGCTCTTCTCAACCAGCTTCTCGACGCCGCGGTGGCACTCCGGGCACTGCCCGTCGACGAGGTCCTTCTCCATAAAGAACCGCTCGCAGGGCACGCAGTACCACCCGGCATACTCCGCCGCGTAGATCTCGCCGCGCTCGTAGAGTTCCCGCAGCAGGCGCTGCACAATGGCGGTATGCCGCGGCTCGGTCGTCCGGATGAAGTCGTCGTGGGTGATCTCCAGGCGCTGCCAGAGCTCCTGAAAACGCACCACCGTCCGGTCACACTGCTCCTGCGGCGTGATGCCGTTCGCCTGCGCCGCCCGCTGGACCTTCTGCCCGTGCTCGTCGGTGCCGGTCAGGAAGTGCGTCGGAAGGCCAAGCAGGCGGTGATAGCGCGCCAGGACGTCGGCCAGGATCGTCGTATAGGCGTGGCCGATGTGGGGCTTGTCGTTGACGTAGTAGATCGGGGTCGTGACGTAGAAGGTATCGGCACCCATGCTTCGAGTCCTCTCTGAGAGCGTGCGGAGTGGGGCGCGTCGGCGTGCGGCGACGGCGTTCTGGGCGGGCCCGGCCGCCCGGCGCGGCCCGGTGCCGAGCCGGCCGGCCCTGCCGGCGTGCTGGGCAAGGCCGCCGGGTCAGGTCACCGCCTGGCTGCCGACCTCGCGCTGCCAGAACAGGGCCACCGCCAACAGCATGAAGAAGGCCACCACCAGCACCGCGTAGAGACCGCCAAAGGCGACATAGGCCGCCGGGATGGGCCGCTTGGCGGCGAGGGCGTCCGCCATCCAGAAGAGCTGCCAGTTCGGCAGGCAGGCGTGCAGCACCGAGGCCACCCGGCTCCCCGGCGCCGGCCGGGGCTCGCGGTAGGTGCCGCCGGCGGGGACCCGGGGCCGATGCGCCGAACGTCGGAAGACATGCGAGGTGAAGGCCGCGTCTGCCGGAGCGGCACCCGGCGTACCCGCCTCACCGGCGATGCGAAGGGTCTCCCAGGTCAGCGCCGCGGCGTCGTAGCGGCCCAGGTACAGCGGCGCCTCGCGCAGGTCGGCCGGGTCGCGCACCCACTCGGCGCTGTCACGCCAGAC
>JAAYZO010000981.1 GCA_012514865.1 Lentisphaerota bacterium
CAGGCACAGCATCGCCACATGCTCATCCTTCGCCAGATCCATGGGCACCACCAGCACGCCGTCCGGCCCCCCGGCGCGCTCGAAACAGGCGCGCACCTCTTGACTTCCGTTCCCGTACAGGCTCCTGTTCTTCATGTGGAGAACCTCCTGTGGTTCTGCCGCGGCGAGCAGAGGCCGCTCCGGCGGCCGCCTGTCTCCCCGACGGCTCTCGGACTCGGTGCCGGCCTTCGTGGCACGGCTCTCACAGGAGGTTCTCCCTTTTCGTATACCGAGTCAAGCGCAGCCTCCCCCCGGCCCCCCTCCAAAGCCCCCACAGTCCCACCGGGCGAGCCTCGCCGAGCTTCGCCTCCGGGCTCAGCTCGACTCGCCCGGATGGCACTGTGGGAAAGGTACCAGTCCTTGTATTTGCATTTATCTACAGTCGTCCTGTGACGCATCCGTGCGAGTCCGGCGCCAGGGACCCCGAAGCCCCAGTTCGTTACGTGCCGAGTTCCCCGGCAGGCGCTAAATGCAATTATTAGGACTGACCCCGAGCGCCCGTAATTCACTCCTATGTCTGCAACTACTTGGAGTATAATGACGTACGGTGCGCTTTCAAGCTGCCACAGGAGGGCTTCCACCCCTTTCTGACCTCTTCGGATGGGGTCCTGCTAGAGGGCAACTCTGTCGTTGTGTCTAGTTACCCCGAAACACCTCAGCATCGCCCCGGACGCGACACAACTGCCGAACGCTATCCTCGTGTGCGCCCCATGCTGCGGCCAGAAAGCTACACATGCAAGGGCTGCCCTCATTCCTCGTCAGATCAACTGTACACCCTCCGTCTCGGCAGAGGTCGGTGACGGAGAGCGTTCCCTCATCCGCGAGCATCTCCTCAGCCACATCCTTCAGCCCCACCGCATCCGTTAGCACGCAGCGCATGCGACCGCTGACCTCACCCCGAACTGCCACCAGGCAACAGGCCCACGCGTCGACCACGGCTCCCAGGAGCGCCACAGCATCCCGCAGACTCACCTGCTTGATCTCACAGCACAGCCGCGGCCTGGACCCGGCGATCGCTCCCGCCACGTGTTGCCTGATCGCCTCAGCGATCCCGTCAGTCACATCCAATCGCATTGGGGGGACCTCATCTATCGTACGGCGCCGTTGTGCTGCCCTGTTGCCGGTACCTCACCTCGCCATGCTGGTTGCGGAGCAGCCCACCAGTGTCGGGGTCGATCTTGGGGGCACCATCATGCCAGTGAGGTCGGGAGTGTTGTCTGTCCGCCAAGTGCTGCGTCTGGACTCTTGGGCTCCCATCCGCACCCTCCGTGACGTACTGGCGCCGACCTTGGATCCCGGACTGAGATACCGCAGCACGACTGGTCGGTGTCCCTGCCTCGCGCATGGCCTGACGCCGGGCTGCCCACGACGATGAACCAACTCTGCCGGTGGCCGGTACGAAGACCGCGATCGTCGCCGCTGCCTGGCTCGCAGCGTCCCACAACTCGTATGCGGTCAGGACGCCGGGGTCTTCCCTGAATGCCTGGATGCTCTCGCGCAGGTCCCGGCTGGGGCCTGCGACGAACTCGTCGTACAACTGGGCGCGCAGATCGTCTAGTCCCCCAGCCGGGCGGCTGGCGGCCTCCGCAGTCTGGATGATCCGGGTGAGAGCCCAGAGGGCGCGGAGTCTATCCAGGCTGGTGAGCTCCGCACACAGCCCCCAGGGGTCAACGAAGTTGACCGGGTCGCCGGCGCAGTAGGCGTAGCGGTTCGGGCCGTCGACGAAGCCGAGCGGGTCGGGCGAGAGGAAGCGGCCCAGGGCCGGGTCGTACCAGCGCGCGCCGAAGTGACAAAGAGCCGTAGTCGGGTCGTAGCGCTTGCAGGCAAAGCCGAACGGATTGCCGACGGCGGACGCCGTGAGTTCGGCGCCCGTGCCGTCGAACACGGCCATCCTGCCGAAGCCGTCGCAGCGGTACGACTCCGCAATGTCGCCGCTCTCGTCCAGCAGTGCAAGCACACTGCCGCGGCACCCCTGCCTCCGGCGCGCCGCGCCGGTGAACGGGCTGTAAGGTACCGGACATGGGTATCGGCGGCGTCTGTGAGAACGGCACCGGCACGCGCGGCGGCCGTGGGCACGGGGACAGCGGCGGCCAAAGGAACAGCACCATGAGCATCGATGGCACCCTCGGCATTCTGGAAGACCTGAATGTCGCCGTACCCATGCGCGACGGGGTCACGTTGCGGGGCAACCTCTGGCGTCCGGCGGCCGGCGGGCCCTTCCCGGCCCTCCTGATGCGCACGCCCTACGGCAAGCCGGCGGTGCCGAACCTGCGCTATCTCCGCGCCGGGTACGCCGTCATGACGCAGGACTCCCGCGGCCGCTACGCCTCCGACGGCGATTTCACCGTCTTCTCGGAGCCGACTCATGACTCGGAGGACGGCTACGACACGGTCGAGTGGCTGGCCGCACAGCCATGGTGCAATGGCCGCATCGGGACCTTCGGGGCCTCGTACTGCGGCTGGATGCAGTGGATGACCGCCAAGGCCCGCCCGCCGCACCTGGTCGCCATGTGCGCCCGATCGATACCCCTCGAGCTGACCGACATCGATTGGCCGGGCGCCTTCAAGCTGGCGCGACGGATATCGAGATCGCCGGCAGCCCCGAACTCGTCCTGCATGCCGCCACCAGCGCCCCCGATACGGACTTCGTCGCCTGGCTCATTGACGAGCGGACCGACGGGCCGGCTATCGAGGTCAGCTCGGGCATGGTGCGCGCACGGCATCGCCACAGCCTCGACCGCGAGGAGTTCATCACGCCCGGCGAGGTCGTCGAGTACCGCATCCGCCTCGGACCGACCGCGTGCCGGTTTCGCCGCGGCAGCCGCATCCGGCTCGATATCGCCAGCAGCGACTTCCCGAACGTCGACCGCAATCACAACACGGGCCGGAATGACCTCGTCGACCCGGAGTTCGCGGTAGCCCACCAGACCGTGCTCCACTCGCGCGCCCGGCCGTCTCGGCTGCTCCTGAAGACCGACCGCACCGGCGGCGTCTGAAGGCCGCCCGAGAGGCCAGTCTCGCGCCTGCCGCGCGGCCAGCGCCGGCATCCCCGGGGCGGTGGGGCCTGTGGCTTCCCGGAAAGGGACGCAAGCGACACAAGGGACTCCAGGGGGGACTCGCCGAGAATCATCCTGCCGGCAAGGCCGCTCGCCTCCCCAGTGTCCCCCGTGTCCCCCCACTTCAGCGTTGGGCATTGGGCGTTGAGCGTTGAGCGTTCCCATCCCCCGTGTCCCCCACTTCAGCGTTGGGCATTGGGCGTTGAGCGTTGGGCGTTCCCATCCCCCGCGGCCCCCCGCCGTCCCCCGCTATCCCCTGCTGCGCCGTTAGCCTGACCTATTCACGCGCCGCATGGCGGCCCGTGAACAGGCCACCCTTCGGGCTTCGACGCGAGGC
>JAAYZO010000982.1 GCA_012514865.1 Lentisphaerota bacterium
CCCTGGAGATGCGGGCCTCGACGGGAGGCCTGAATACGCTGGCCGCGGCCAAGACGGCAGCCTATGTCGGAGGAGGCGACCTCACCACGCTGACGCAGCTCGGCGAAGCGTATGCCCAGAGCAACCAGACGGAGGAGGCCCTGAACTGCTTCCGCCAGGCGCTCGATCTCGCCGAGGAAGAGAATCCGACCGACGCCATCGGCGTGTCCCGCATCCACGGGCTGCGGATGACCATGGACGACCTTCTGCGCCGGCTGGGCCGGCCCCGTGAGCGCGTCGACCTCTGGCAGCGCGCGGCGGCGCACGCCGCCGGCGAGGCCCTGGACGGCGTGACGAGCCGCATGCTCGCCTTAGCCCTCGCGGACACCGGCGAACCGGAAGCGGCCCTGGTAGCGCTGCGCCGCGCCAAGGAACCGCACCAGGACAGCCGGGCTAGCATCCTCTTTGCCACGCTGGGCGATGTGACGGCGGCCGTCGACATCCTCGCGCGCGCCAGGTGGATCGAGCCCGGCAGGACAGTGACCTACGACCGCGAGGACACGGCCCTCGGACCCGGCTATGCGGCGGTCGTCCGCCTCCTGGCGCTCGCCCCGCCTGAAGCGCGGCAGCGGCTCCTGGAGAGCATGGTGACGCAGCTCAGCGGGCTGCGACCGGCCCAGGCGCTGCGCGCGGCAATGGAACGGCGCCGGGACGGGCCCCTCCCGACGGCGCTCCTCCACGTGGCACTCGATGCCGCCGTCGCCACCGGCGACGAGGAGGCCGTAGCGGCCCTGCTGCAGGACCTCCAGAACCGCCAGCCGGAGGACCTCGCCCTCTTCAACGAGCTCAGCGCCGCGGCCGTGGTCCTCAGCCGACACGGCCGCCACCAGGAGGAAGCCGCCGTGGCCGGGCGGGCCCTCGGCCTGGGCATCAAAGGCGAGAGTGCTGAGATCGCCCGCACCGTGATCCGGCGCCGGCTCGAGGCGCAGCGCGACGGCGCCGGCAGAAGGCCCGCCCCGGCCGGCCCGGGGTTCGATGAGGCGTTCTGGCAGTTCGTCACCGCGGGCGGCGGCCGCGTCGCTGGCGATGATCCGGACCGCTTCATCCTCACCGAGACCGGCTTCGTCACGCGCGTAAGAGCACCCAGACAGGAGGTCGTCTGGCAGTACGACCTGCACTTCCGCAAGCCGTTCCCCAGGCGCTCCTCGCCAGACCGGAAGCTGGTCCTTAGAGATGCACAGAACGGCTTCTGGATCACCAGCAGCGCCGTCTTCGCCTGCAACTTCCTCGATGGGGTGGTGCACGCGCTGGACCTGGCCACCGGCAAGCCGCTCTGGACCCACACCGAGTGGACCACGGTGTCGCCGCCGGTGGTGCGACCGCAGCACGATACCTGCGTCTGTGTCGTCAACGGCTTCGGGGAACTCGTCATCCTCGCCGCCGCGGATGGCCACCTGATCCAACGTGTCCCCGCCCCGGAGAAGCTGGCGGACAACTGGGTCGAGAACCTGCCGGATATCCGCGTGGCCCCCGTGCTGGCACCGGGAAACAAGGTGCTCTGGACGGACTGGGTGAGGGTCTCGATGAACCACCCCACCGGGTTCTACAAGCGCAACTACTGGAGCCTGCCCGGCAGCGATCCCTACGATGCCGTGGTCACCGATCTCAACATGCCTGGCGTCTACTCCTACAACATGACCTCGGGGGAAGTCCGGATCGACGATCCGAGCCTCAAGGCCCGGCCCAACAGCGCGGACGTGCAGCCCGGGATCGCCAGCCAGGACACCGGGGAGAGCCTCGATGATATCCTCCTCGCCGCACGCAGAGGCGACCGGCAGAAGGCCCTCCCTGCCCTGCTCAAGATCCTGCGCGACCCCACCATCGACGAGGACACCCGAAGGCGGACGCTCTACCCGATCCTCGATCTCGGCGGGGACGAGGGCCTGAACGCGGTCATCGATGCCCTCACCGATCCGTCCTACCGTGTCCGCCGGGAGGCAGGAAGCGTGCTCAGCATGGCCAGGCACGGCAGCGAGCGGATCCCGCCCGCGGCCCTCGGCCGTCTGGCGAAAATCGTCCACGAGGCGGAGGAGAGCACGGCGACAAGCGTCCTGTATGAGCTTGTAGGTCTCGGCGGCCGGGGCATCAAGCCGCTGATCCAGGACATCCTCGACGATCCAGCCTCGCCGCTGCGGACTCGGGCGGCTCTGTTGCTGGCTCAGGCTGGCGACACGTCGATGGTGCCGATACTGCGGCCGCTCCTGCGCGACCACCTCGCCTTCGGGAAACAGCGCGAGATCGTGGAGACCCTCTCGGCGCTGGGTGAGCCCAGGGCCCGCCAGATGTACCTCAGCACCATCGACACCGTCGGGTGGCTGGCCAAGGCCGGCGACACCACCCGGCGTGACTCGCTCCCGCAGGACCTGGCGCAGGCCGAGACGCTCTTGCACGACATCAGGCGGTACGCC
>JAAYZO010000983.1 GCA_012514865.1 Lentisphaerota bacterium
GCTCCGGGCCGTGTCGAGTATCTCCCTGAACAACCGCATAATCGTATCGAGACACCGTGGGCGCACACGTCGGCACCCTGTGCCGCGTGGGCCCCTACGACGGAAAGGTCCTCGCCACGGACTGGACCGCGGGCTTATAGCCCGCTCCGGGCCGTGTCGCGTATCTCCCTGAACAGCCGCATAGTCGTATCGCGCTACCGTCGGCGCACACGTCGGCACCCTGTGCCGCGTGCGCCCCTACGACGGAAAGGCCCTCGCCATGGATTGGACCGCGGGCGTCTCGCCCGCACGGTTCGATCCGCGAGCGACGTCTGGACCTTCGACCTTCGACCTGTGACCTTCGACCTGTGACCTTCAGACCTTCAGACCTTGCGGCTCTGCGAGCCGTCGACCCTTGGACGTTCCGACGTTCCGACGCTCACCGCCTTCTCGCCGTCCGCTGGCGGTAGTCCCCTGCTGTCAGCAGGTGCACCTGTGAGAACCCGCCGGGGACGTGCGCGCCGTCCATCAGCCGGGAGTGAATCCGCGGATCGATGCGCTCACCGGGCGCAAAGGGGTTCACATTGGTGGTGACCATCAGCGGCAGGCGGCGGCGGTAGCGAAAGTCGATGATCTGGTACAACTTTTCCGCCGCCCAGGGGGTGTCGCTCTGGGCGCCCAGGTCGTCCAGCACCAGCAGGTCCGCGCGGGTGATGGCGTCATAGCGGCGCTCGAACGAGTCATCGGCCTGCTGGCTATAGCCCCGGCGCAGCGTCTCCAGCAGGTCGGGCACTGTGGAGACATAGACGGCATGTTCGGCGCGCAGGCAGGCGGAGGCAACCGCATAGGCCAGGTGGGACTTGCCCGAGCCATAGGGGCCGCTCAGCACCAGCCACCCTTTGGGCTCGCGCGCGTACTCTTGGCACAGGGCGGCGATCTCCTCCAGGTGGCGCTGCCCGGCGCGGTCGGCCATGGCCCACTCCGGGTGAAAGGTCTTGAACGACCAGGCGGCCACAGCCTCCGGGGTCAGGCCGCTGATCTTCATCAGCTCCGCGAGACGCTGGCGCCGCTGCGCGCGCTGCACGCACTGGCAGATGCGCACCGATCCCGTGGGATACGCGTCGCTGGGCGGCTGCGGGATGAACCCCTTGCCGCCGCACAACTTACAGGTCGAGACGTCGTCTGGCTTCATCGGGAGATTCTCCTTGTTGTATGGCCTGCTGGTAGGCGTGCCAGCGGGCAAAAGACTCGGGAGTGGCATCCAACGTGAGGGTGGCAGGCCCGCGCGCCGGAGCCGCGGGGATCCGGCCCGCCGTGTACCAGTCGAACAGCCAGGCATAGTTCATCGGGTTGTAGCCACGCGCGCACCAGGCGCGGTAGCATTCCGCCAATCGCTCCGTATCCGGCTCAGGCCCCAGGGCGGAGAGCACCTGCGCCTGCAGCACCGCCGGCGGCAGCCGCCCCGTGAGTTTGCGCAATAGCAGGATCCGGGGGTCACGGCGCTGCGCCGTGCCCTTGTGTTTTCTTGTATTCCTGCTGGTAGTCCTTGTGTCAGCATCTGGTACAGGTCCCTGTGACAGAAGGTGACAGGGGGTGTCATCCACGGTGACACCCTCTGACCGGGGCGCTGGCGCCGCACTCAGGACGGTATGCTTCTGCGCGGGCGCCGGGTCCGGCGCGACGCGTGGAGACGCGGCCGACGCGGCCCGCGTATGTACTGCCTCGCCTCGGGAGGCGACCTTGGACGGCGCGACCCCGGCCTTCGATGGGGGACCCTCCGGCGCCTGGCGCCTGGCCGTCCATTCCTCCTGGCTCACGGGCAGATAGTGCCGGGTGACCCCGGGAGCCCCCGGGTTTGCGCACACGATCAGGCCAATGTCCAGGAGCCGCCGCAGATGCCGCATCACGCTCTGGCGCGACCAGGCCAGCTGAGCGGCCAGGCGGCTGCAACTGGCGTGGCAGCGCGCGTCGGACATCTGGGCATAACGCCAGACCACGCCGTAGGTGAGCGCGGTGGCCTGGCAGCCGGTGGCCTCGATCACCCAGTCGAAACAGGGGGTGTAGGTCTCACGGATTGCGCTTTGTATAGTCATGGCGGTCTCCTGGGGGTCTGAGGTAAACGCCGGCAGCAGTTCTCGGGAGGGCGGTCGTGTGCACAGCCTACAGAGAACAGAATAACCCAAAAGGCAAGCGAACCGGGCGTTTTTTCCGCGGGTATTTCACTGCAGTGAAATACCCGCCGGTGCCGGTGGCCGCCAGTACCCGGCCGGGAATCGGGGTGTCGGTCTCTGTCTGGTGCGGTACGCTCATCGTGACCTCCTGGGTCTCGTATCCTGGCGTCGGGCACGCCCGATGCCGTCAAAAAATGCAACAACCCTTCATAGGGTATAACCAGTGAGAATCCGAAATCTCGCAAGATTTTTCACTCCAGTGAATAACCCGCCGCCGGGGGCCGGGCTACCGGTGCTCTGACCGTCCGGTGCCTTGACCGTCCGGTGCTCTGACCGGCCGGTGCTTTGACCGGCGGGGCGCCGCACCTATAATGGCCGCA
>JAAYZO010000984.1 GCA_012514865.1 Lentisphaerota bacterium
AGGTCTCGCCAGGTCTCGATAGGTCTCGCCAGGTCTCGATAGGTTCCGAAGTCAAGGAGGTCGACCATGACACCCACGGCGACGCTTGATGCCCGCCTGAGCCCCGAGGTGTGCTTCGGGGCGCTGAACTACGCCGTCCTGTCGATCTACCTGGTCGCCATGGTTGGCGTTGGGGTGCTTCTGGCCGGGCGTCAGCGAACGACGACCGACTACTTCCTCGCGGGCCGCAACATGCCATGGCTCGCTGTCACGCTCAGTATCTTCGCCTCACTGGTATCGGCCGTCTCCTACGTAGGCGTTCCCGGATTGGTCTACACCGACAGCATTGCCCTGCTGGCCGGCATCTTCATGCTGCCGGTGGTGGCGCCGGTGGTGATACTCTGGTTCTGTCCGCTCTATCGGCGCCTGAATGTCACCACATCCTACGAGTATATCTACCATCGGTTTGGCCAGAACGCCCGCTATGCGGTCTCGGGGCTCTTCATCCTCGGGCGCCTTGGCTGGCTGGGCACCGTGATCTTCGCGCCCGCCCTGGCGCTCTCCACCGTGACCAGCCTCGACCTCCGGCTTTCCCTCGTCATCATGGGCGGGGTGGGCACGCTCTACACGGTGCTCGGTGGTCTGGCCGCCGTGATCTGGACGGATGTGGTCCAGTTCTTTGTCCTGGCGTTCGGCGCGCCGGCGGTTCCGAGGCTGGCGATCTGCGGCTGGCCAAGGTCCTGACCGTGGTCTTTGGCGTCACGGCAACCGGTACGGCCTTCTATGCGGCCTCCCTGCAGCAGGTCCTCCGTGCCGCGCAGTTCTTCCTCGGGCTCTTCACCGGACCTATCCTGGCCATCTTCATGCTCGGGATGCTGACGAGGCGCGGCACATTCAGCGGCTGGCTGGTCGGGCTGGCCGCTGCCATCTCAACGAGTCTATGGGTGCAACGGCAGACCACGGTCCATTTCGTCTATTACTTCCCCTTGAGCTTCCTTGTCGCCTTTGGCGTTGGGTATGCCGCAAGCCTGTTTCTGAAGAACTCGGGCTCGCGGCCGGAGTTCTGCCTGCGCCAGGGGCCGCCACCCATGACAGTGACGGACGCAGAGGAGACGAACGGACCATGAGCCTCGAGGTGAAGGTCACCGACTTCGAACGGTCGTATGTGCGCTGGCGCATCGACACGACGATGCAGGCCGCCGTGACGGTGTCGCAGCCGCTGCCGATGACCCTGAATAACGTGCGCGCGCCGCTGGACGCGCGCGCGGTCGTGACGGAGCTGGCCACGGGCCGTCAGCGCGACTTCGTCCTGACGGTCTCCTGCAAGGCTGAGCAGGTCTGGGTCGAGCGGGAGGTCTGGCACGATCCGCCCGCCGACATGTGCATGATCGCGGCCCACGACGAGTTCCTTGTCGTGAAGCGCTGGGACCGCGCGGGAAGGACCGTCATGCGCTACCCCCCGGCACTGGGGGCTCAGCCCGAACGGCACAGGGAGGATCCGGCGAGGTGTTTCGATCGCTACGAGATTGGGCGGGTGGAGCGCCCTGGCCGTCTCGTGGCGAGCGTCGGGGAGATCACCGAGACGCTCTTCACGGACACGCCGGCCGTGGCGCAGATGGAGTATGGTACCGGCGGCTGCCATGTACTGCTGGAGTACCCGGTCAAGATCGTCAATTTCAGCGAGCGTGAGCGCTACTACCAGGTGGACACCGGCCCGGTGCTGCTGCCGGAACTCACCGACGACGACAGGCCCCTCATCGAGACGCTGCAACTGGCCTTCGTGGCGCACAACGGCAGCGACTGGGCCGAGTTCCTCGTCTGCGAGCCCACGGCGGTGACCCCGGAGGTCAAGGTGCACCACTACTCGCGCGTGGTGCGACTGGAGAACGTGGTGCATCGGCTCTTTGCGGTCTCGGAGAGGGAGTGCTGCTGCGGGGCTTCTGGCGGCACCTTGGCGGCCTGTGCGTTCCGCCCAGGGGCTCGCGCGTGATCGACCCAGCCGGCGTCCGCCGGCGTCCGACATGGAGGCAGGCGATGATCGTTGCACTGGCTGCGGCTCTGAGCATGGGTCAGGTCACACCGGAGCCGCCGCGTTACCCGGACCGGACCAACCTGATGGTCGTCGCGGAGGAGCAGGGCCGCATGGCGGCCGTGCGCACGCCGGCCGACTGGCAGCGCCGGCGGGCCCAGGTCCTTCTGGCGATGCAGGAGGTGATGGGGCCTCTGCCCGACGAGAGTCGACGCGTGCCGCTCGATGTCCAGACCGTCGGCGAGGTCCGCGAGGCGCGCGTCATCCGTCGGCACATCACCTTCGCGGTGGAGGGCACCGACCGTGTACCGGCGTACCTCTTCCTCCCGGTCGGCGTGACGGGCCGGGTGCCGGCGGTGCTCTGCCTGCATCAGACGACCTCGATCGGCAAGAGCGAGCCCGCCGGCCTCGGCGGCCTCGAGAACCTCCACTACGCCCGCGAACTCGCCGAGAGGGGCCTGGTGACGCTCGCGCCCGACTACCCCAACTTCGGCGAGTACCGCTGCGATCCCTACGCCATGGGCTACGACAGCACCACCATGAAGGCCATCTGGAACCACCGCCGCGCCCTTGACCTGCTGCAGGCACTCCCCGAGGTCGATGGCGAACGCCTGGGCTGCATCGGTCACTCGCTTGGCGGCCACAACACCCTCTTCCTCAGTGCCTTTGACGAACGCGTGAAGGTGGCGGTCACGAGCTGCGGCTTCAACGCCTTCGCGAAGTACAAAGGCGGCGATCTGACCGGCTGGTCGCACCGGGGCTACATGCCGCGCATTGCCAGCCAGTATGGCTCCAGCGCCGCCCGGATGCCCTTCGATTTCACCGAGGTCCTCGGCGCCATCGCACCGCGTGCGGTGTTCATCAACGCGCCGGTCGGCGACAGCAACTTCGAGGTGTCGGGCGTGCAGGACTGCGTCCGCGCGGCGGCGCCGGTGTATGCACTCCTCGAGGCGGCGGACCGGATCGCGGCGGTCCACCCCGAGTGCGGCCACGACTTCCCGCCCGAGACACGCCGGCAGGCCTATGCCTTCATCGAGCGCATGCTCAGGTGAGGCCGCCGGAGCGGGCGGCAGGGCCGCGGGCCCGGTCGCGGGCGCTGCGCCCTATAGGGGAGGTCACCCATGCGAGGACTCCGGGAACAGGCCGTCGCGGCCGCCGTCACGACACCGGCCGCCGCGGCAGCGGGCTCGTCGGCGGCCTTCGAGGCGGCCTGCGTGCGCGCCCTGCCCTGGCAATGGGCCGGCACCGGCCTGAACACCTTCTTCGCCCTGTGGACCTTCGGCGGGTCGGTGTTCCTGCTGTTCCTCAGCGAGCTCGGCCTGCCGAAGGTGCAGATCGGCGTCGTCCTGGCGCTGTTTCCCTTCTGCGGGCTGCTGGCGCTGGGGTTCGCGCCGGTGGCAGCGCGGCTGGGCCGCAAGCGGGTGTTCCTGGGCTGCTACGGCGCGCGTAAGGTGGTGATGGCCGGCCTGCTGCTCCTGCCGGTGGTCACGGGCCGTCTTGGCCGCGGCGCCGGAGTGGCCTGGCTGATGGCCGTCATCGCGCTGTTCGCCATCCTGCGTGCCCTGGCGGAGACGGCCTACTACCCGTGGGCGCAGGAGGCCATCCCGAACCGCGTGCGCGGGGCCTTCGGGGCGGTGAACACCGCCGTCAGCACGGCGGCGGCCTGCGTGGCGCTGGTGCTGGCCGGGCGCGTCATCAGCGCGGGTGAGGGCCTGGGGCGTTTCCTCTGGCTGATCGGGGCGGGCTGCGTCCTGGGCGTGGTCAGCGTTGCGGTGATGGCGCCGGTGCCCGGCGGCAGGCCGAGCCCCGCGGCGACGGATGCCCGGGCCTACCTGGCCGCCATGCGGGCCGCGCTACGCGACCGCAACTTCCGGCGCTATCTGGAGGGTATGGGCTGCGTGACGGTGGGGACGCTCCTCTTCACCGCCTTCCTGCCGCTGTACGTGCGCGACCGCCTGGGCGTGGCCGCCGACGTCGTGGTCACGCTCGACACGGCTGTCATGCTGGGCAGTGCGCTGGGCGGCCTGGCCTGCGGCTGGGCCGCCGACCGGCTGGGCAGCCGGCCGGTGCTCATGCCGGCGCTGTTCCTGAACCTCCTCGTCCCGCTGGGCTGGATGATCCTGCCGCGGCAGACGCCGCACGCCGTCGTCTGGTGTGCCATGCTCTACGCCGGCTATGGCATCGCCGGCAGCGCTGTCGGCATCGCCGCCGGGCGGCTCCTCTTCAACGGGGTCATCCCGCCGGAAAGGAACACCGCCTACACCGCCATCTACTACGCCTGGATGGGGCTGACCGGCGGCGCGGCGCCCCTGCTGGCGGGCGCCCTGCTCGAGGTCTGCGGCGAGCGCTCGGCCGCGCTTGGCG
>JAAYZO010000985.1 GCA_012514865.1 Lentisphaerota bacterium
CGGCCGCCTATGAGCTGCTGCATCTCGGGGCCAACCGCGCCGCCGGCGGCGGCGACGACCAGGCCGTGGCCCTGACACCCGCCTATGTGGACGGCGCCCTCGAGGTTACCCTGACCAGCGCCGCGCCTTTGGCGGAGGGCCTCTACCGTCTCACCGTCCGGAGCGACGCCACCAACGGCCTGCAGAATCTTGCCGCCGAGTTCCTCGATCAGAACCAGGATGGCACTCCGGATCCGTATGTCGCCACCCTCGAGGTCGACCTGACACCGCCGGCGGTCAGCGGCGTGGCGGCGGGGACCTGCCTGGTGTACGACGACGGCTATGACATGGTCACCCTGCCGCACGAGGCCCTCAACGGCCTCGCGGCCTACACCCTCGAGCTGTGGTTCCAGACCACCAAGACCAACGGCCAGTCGCTGATCAGTGCCATCCAGTCGGGCAACACGGCCGCGGTGCAGTTCTGGCTGACCAATGGTACCCTCTACGTCGAGAGCGCTTCGTCGTCGGTCAGCGCGACTCTCGACGGCGTCTACGACGGCCGCTGGCACCACCTGGCGGTGACCTACAGCGACGCCGCCGACCGGATGGAGATCATCTACGACGGCCGGCTGCTGACCTCGGCAGGCTACACCGGCGCTCCACCGAGCGTGTCGCCGGGCTCCTTCATCGTCGGGCAGGAGCAGGACGCGCCGGCCGGCGCCATGGATGCCGGCCAGGCCTTCAGCGGGGCCCTGACCGAGCTGCGTCTGTGGGATTACGCGCGCAGCCGGGCCGAGGTCGATGCGATGCGCTTCCAGCGCGCCGCGGGCGACGAGGCCGGCCTGCGCGCCTGCTGGCATTTTGACGAGGGTACCACGACGATCACCGACGCCACCGGTAACGGCTTCGACGGCGTCCTGGGTGACTGGAACAGCGGCGACCTGCCGCGCTGGCAGCCCGCAACGGCCTGGTGGAACGACCACCGCACCCTCTATGTCACCTACCTCGACATCGGCGGGATGGACACCGCCAGCGTGCAGGACACCGCCAACTACACCATCCTCGCCAGCGGCGGCGACGGCGTCTTCGACGATGGCAACGAGGTCGACCTCACGGCGAGTCTGCAGTCGGTCCGCTACGTGCCGGCGACGCGCGGTGCGGTGCTGGCCTTCGATGCGACGCTGCCGCAGGACATGGTCCAGGTGACGATTCGCGGCACCGCCACCGTGCGCGACGCCGCCGGCCACGCGCTGCTCGGCGGCAATGACTACGTCAGCCCGGGGGTGCCGGTGGCGCTCGGCGTGCCGGCCATCGCGGCCGTGGTTGCCCCCGAGACCGACACCGGCTTCTCTGACAGCGACGGGATCACCAGCCAGACCCTGCCCGGATTCCGGGTTACCGTCGACCAACCCGGCACCATCGCGGTTGATTCCGCCCGCAATGGTTCCTGGGAGGCCTCCCGCGATGTCACCGCGGCGGGCTCGTGGCGTGTGGACGCGGTCACGCCTTTTGCCGACGGCGCCACCACGGTGCCGGTGCGCTTCACCTCCTGGCTGGGCGCCGTGGCGACGACCAGCGTCGCGCTGACCGTCGACACCACGCCCCCCGAGGTCGGCGCCGTGACGGCCGGCACAGCGCTGAGCTTCGACGGCAGCAACGACTACGTGGTGACCACGGCGAAGACCTGGGGCTTCACGACGAGTGCGACCCTGGCGGCGTGGGTCAAGACCACGGACGACACCGGGACGCTGATCTCGCTGGCCCACGGCGACGTCAACAACGAGCTGCTCCTGCTGATCTCCGGCGGCAAGGCCCAGGTCATCCAGCACAGACAGCCGGGGTCCTACTGGTACCGCAACGGCACCAGCGTGATCAACCTCGGTCGCTGGGTGCATGTCGCCGCCGTCTTCGATGGCACTGGCGTCAACGCGATGCGCGTCTTTGTCAACGGCATCGAGGAGCCCCTCGGGACGACCGGCCAGGCCGGCTCGCCGGCGGCGGTCAGCGACGCCACGCCGCGCTGGGTGGCCCTCGGCGGGCGCCTGCGCGGTGGCTCCCGGAGTGAGCTCCTTGCCGGCCAGATCGACGAGGCGCAGGTCTGGAGCCGCGCCCTGAGCCCGGCCGAGGTCGCCGCCCTGGTGGCCACCGCGCCGGTCGGCAACGAGCCCGGCCTGGCCGGGCTCTGGCGGCTCAACGAGGGCGTCGGCACGACCGTTGTCGATGCGGTCGCCGGCTGCAATGGCA
>JAAYZO010000986.1 GCA_012514865.1 Lentisphaerota bacterium
CCACCAGGATGATCCGCCGCACCATGGCCCCTTGTGGTCGCATGACGGCTACGACCCCGGCGCCCACGGCAGAACTGAGGACGACCACGCCGAACACGGCCAGCAGAGCGAAGCCCTCTACACCGGTGACCGCCTGCACGTGCAGGGGCAGGTAGAGGGTGAGGCCCATGACGGCCGAGTTCAGTGCAAAATAGCCGGCGAGGAACCATCCGGCGCGATACTCGCGGGCCGATTCCGCCCAGAGGGCCCGCATCCGTTGATGCAGGGTGCCCCTGGGCGAGGTCTCGCGGACGGCGCTCTGCTGCCACAAGCGGCGTGTGAACATGCTGGGGACGGCGCAGGCCAAGAAGAACAGCGCAGCCGGGAGAAGAGCGTAGCCTCGGCCCGTCACGCCTGGGATCACGCGTCCCGAGATGAACAATTCGATCACGCCCACCCCGATCACGCCACCCAGGTAGCTGAGGCCCATGCCGAGCGAAGAGACACTCACCACGTTGGCGCCGCGGGCGGCGCTCAGCATGGAGGCGTTGTAGATAAGACTGGAGAGTTGGAAGAAGTAGTTGGCCAGCATGGCGATGACCAGGATGACGATGATGCCGGCGGCCGAGCCGTGGGGCAGCAGGCCCACCGAGCCGAGGAGCACCGCGGCCACCAAGGCCGACCACATGAACCAGAGCTTCCTTCGGCCCTTTTCGTCGGCATTGACACCGATGTAGGGGCCGCTGAGCCCGATAGCCCACGAAGAGGCGGCCGAAGCCAGGCCGAAGACAACGGCTGAGATCCCGAGGTCGCTGACTATCCAGGTGGTCAGATAGAGGGGTATGGCGAACTCCACGGCGGTG
The DNA here is from genome assembly GCA_012514865.1 of Lentisphaerota bacterium. Taxonomy (GTDB): domain Bacteria; phylum Verrucomicrobiota; class Lentisphaeria; order Oligosphaerales; family JAFGRS01; genus JAGVUW01. The sequence continues at coordinate 843 of JAAYZO010000986.1, forward strand.
TTGCCGAGGTCGTAGGCATACCAGGACCAACGCGTGCGTCGTGCCGCTGAGTCGTTGGAGTGTCTGCGGTCTGCCGTCATCTTCTCCGGTCAGTGTAGCGGGTTGCCGGGGGATGTGTGGGCTCTGCTGGCGAAATAGGGCTGGGTGCTTTAACCTTGCCGCGTGGAGGTAGCGGGCGCGACGTGGGCGGCGAAGTCGACTGTGAGGTCATGGATGGCGGGTGGATACGGCGACACGGTCTCGTCCTCGGCTGAGGGGCCTCCTCTCTTCCGCGAGACACAACGCTTTCGCCAGTGGTTCTTCTATGTTCCCCTGCTGGTTGTGACCGGGGTAGTCTGGTGGCAGTTCATCGAGCAGGTGGTCCTCGGGCGCCCCCAGGGCAGCGATCCCATGCCCGACTGGGTGGCGTGGATCCTTGTCATCGTCTTCGGCTTGGGCTTCCCGGTGTTTGCTCTGCTGGTCCGGCTGGTCACAGAGGTGCGTCCGGGCGCATTGTATGTGGGGCTGGCTCCCTTCCGACTGCGTCGCATCCTCCTCCACGATATACACGCGGCGCAGGAGCGCGAGTACTCGGGCATGAGCGAGTTCGGTGGCTGGGGCATCAGGGTGGGACGAGACGGTAGAGCCTACACGGCCTACGGCCGCAAGGGGATCCAGCTGACGCTCACCGACGGCAGCCGCATCCTGGTCGGTACGCAGCAGGCCGGCAGACTGTTGAATGCTTTGCGGGCGGCGGGGGCGAACACGTAGTGCTCCGCC
>JAAYZO010000987.1 GCA_012514865.1 Lentisphaerota bacterium
AACGCCCAACGCCCAACGCCCAACGCCCAACGTCCAACGTCCAACGTCCAACGTCCAACGTCCAACGTCCAACGTCCAACGCTCAACGCCGGAACCCTCGACCCTCGACCCTCGACCCCCGACCCTCGACCCTCGACCCTCGGCCCGCGACCCTCGACCCCGTAGGTTGCGGGCAGAGCCCCGCTGTATCAGTCTGCCACGGGGCTGAAGGTGTAGGCCGTGCCGCTGGCCACGAGGGCCACCGCGGCGGCGGCCTTGCGGTTGCCCCTTCCGGCCAGAGCCGCGCCCATGATGTCGACGCCCTCGAGGCGAATGTTGCCGACGGCGTTGCAGCCGGCGGCGACCGCCTGCTCGATGAGTCGCAGGCGCACTTCGCGGCGGGCCCGCGACTGTAGCGCCACGTAGCTCTTCATCTCGCCGCCGAAGAGGTTCTGCCAGCCCGACAGCCAGCTCTTCATGGCATCGCTGGCGATGACCACCTCAGCGACCACCAGGCGCGGCTCGGCCGCGGCCGTGAGGCCGGGGAGGCTGCCGAGGCTGCTGACCAGCACGCCGGCCATCGCGGCCTCGCGGCGGTCCAGCTCGACGAGATGCGCCTGCTCGCGGCGGCGACCGATGGCCCAGCCGATGAGCAGAATGAGGATCGGCGACAGGAAGATCAGCGGCGTGAGCAAGAGCCAGAAGATGGCCACCAGACTGCCGATCAGGTTTTCGGTTGGCATGGCGGCGGCCCTCAGCGCTCGGCCGGCGCGGCATCCACGACCACGGCCGTGCCGTAGGCGTACATCTCCGCCGCGCCGGCGGTGATGGCGCTGGTCGCAAAACGCACATTCACCACGGCGTTGGCGCCGAGCTGGACCGCCTGCGCGAGCATGCGCTCCATGGCCTCGCGGCGGGCCTCGGCCAGCAGCTCGGTGTAGCCCTTCAGCTCGCCGCCCACCAGGTTCTTCAGCCCCGCCATGATGTCCCGCCCGGCGTGCTTGGCCCGCACCGTGTTGCCCTGGACCAGCCCGCGGACCTCGAGGATCCTGTACCCCGGAACCGTCTCGGTGTTCACCACGATCATTGCGACTCCCTTTCCCTTGTTCCCTCACACGCGCCGCCGGCCCGACCATCGCCGTGCCTCGCTCAGCCGGCGTTGATCTCCTCGGAGATCGCCAGGTAATTCGCCTGCCAGCGATCCTCGGGAACATCCTCGGTGATGCCGATGATGACGCGGTTCGTCTGCCGCGCCAGGTCGATGAACTCGCGGGTCGTCCGCCGGATCGTCTCCAGGCTCGACAGGTGCAGCGACGATGGGAAGTTCAGCCAGATCACCTTGTCCGGCCAGGCCTCGAGGGCCTGCGCCAGGGTCAGGTCGGTGTCCGGCGCCGGCGTGAAGGCCTCCACGTAGTCCAGGGCGCTGCCGGCCACCAAGTCAGCCCAGGCGGCGTTATTGCCGTCGAGGTGGGTCCCCAGGAGCTTGCCCGTCCCCCGGAAGTGCTCGGCGCACTCGGCATAGAGGGGCACGCAGTACTCCCGGAAGCGCGGCGGGCCCATGACCTCGGGGACCTCGTTGCCGCCGTAGTTGGCATGCGTGATCGGCGATGCCGCCAGGATCGGGTAGACCTTGCGGCGACTCTCGCGCATGGCCGCCTCCAGGCGCAGGATCTCGTCGCGGCGCTCATGCCACTCCACGGCGAAGGTCTCCACGCCCATGTAGGCGATCATGATCTGGTGCAGCGGCGTCGCGCCGACGGCGCCGCGCAGGATGACGTCGTCGCCCATCCAGGCCTCGGCACGGGCGTAGCCCTCGTAGGCCGGCGCGAACTCGGCGTGCGTCTCCATCCAGTACAGGACCTTGTAGTCCTCGGGACGCTTGAAGCGCTTGACCAGCGACCAGCTCGTGAAGCCGGCCGGCTCGGAGATCTCGTCGACCTCGCCAACCGGCGTGCGGTAGAGATGACGCACCCGCGGATGGCCATCCTCGACATAGGAGGTGCTCTCCACCGTGCAGCCCGGGCAGCTCGAGGAGTAGACCGGCACACGACGGTTCACAATGCAGAGGCCGTCGTTGCGCAGACGGCGCTCGACGGCGCACGGCGGCAGCTTCGACTCGTAGATGGTGAACGGCACCTTGTCGACCGGCTCGCCGTGCAGGACCGCCAGAACACGCTCTCGGGGTGTCATCGCTGTGCCCTCTTGGACCTTCGCCCTGACCGCTCAACCCGGCTCGCACTCCAGTTCACCGATGTCCATCTCGGCCACGACCGCCTGGCCGAGCAGCTCGATGTTGACCGTCACCCGCGTCAGACTGCGGCGGCGCTGGACGATGCCGCTCATGCCCTTGAACGGCCCGTCGGTGATGATCACCGTCTGGCCGGGCTGCAGCTCGGGCAGGACGACCAGGTCGGCCTGCGACTGAAGCTGCTCCAGGCGCAGGAGGTCGTTGAGTTCCCGCACCAGGGCCGCCTCCTGCTGCGCCGTCACGTCGATCATGTGGATGACGCGATGGCTCTGCACGAGCTGCGTCCGGCGGTCGGCGTCGACCTGCGCGAAGACGTACGACCGGAACATCGGCAGGAAGGTCTCGACCGTCCGCCGCTGGTAGCGCCTGGCCCGCCGCAAGAGCGGCAGGTAGCAGGCGACGCCGTGGTGGCGGCAGTAGTCCTCCACCACCTTCTCGCAGCGCGGCTTGGTATAGACGGGCACCCAGAGCATCTCCGGGGTCTGCCGGATCGCCGGCAGATCCGGCGCCGGGGGTATCGGTTCCTGCATCGGCTCTATGGTCATAGTGAAGGAGGCCATCCGGCCTCGGTCGCGCTGTTCTGTTCCGACGGCACTGCCACTGACGGCCGCCGCCGCCACGGCATTCGGAAAGGTACGACACCACCGCCGCAAGCACAAGCGCCCGGGCCGGAAATGCCAGGGCTGATCGACGGTCGCGTCAGCGCTCGCCTGGCCACCCTCCTGTGGAAATCGACCGCGATTTCCATGGTGACATGATCGGGGCCGGCACGCGCCCCGCGGGCGCTGGAGGG
>JAAYZO010000988.1 GCA_012514865.1 Lentisphaerota bacterium
CTATTCACGCGCCGCACGGCGGCCCGTGAACAGGCCACCCTTCGGGCTTCGACGCGAGGCACTTGCGGCCTCTTGCTCAGGGCTAACCTTGAGCAAGCGGCGCATCGCGACGCGCGTCGAAACTTGCGCCGCAACGAGGTGCGGCGCAAGTGGATTGTGAGCGAAGCATCCGCGCTTCGCGAATAATCCAGGTTAGCACGCTGGGGAGACCCGTGCAAACCGGCCTTGACCGGACGTTGCTCGCGTGGATGCGCTTTGTCAAGACTGCGGTGGACAAGAAGAGCAGAGGCGAGCGGCACAAATCGGCGCTGTTCGATACCGAAGTAACCGAGGCCGCCGCCGGCGTTCATTCCAGGATTAGTGACGAGGCGAAGACCGGCGGCAGCAACCTCGAGGCCAAGCTACTGGAATTGTTGCGGCCTGTCAAGCCCGATGGGATCAGAGTTCAGGATACCCCTGGACCGGAGTGGCGAGCATCCCCCCCACAACATGCAAGCTGGGAACCTTCGAACAGCCCTGTACACCGATCTGCTGCCGTTGACAGCGGAGCGGGTGCGGGGTATCCTCCTTGGAAGACCTACGGAGGCCGGGCATGTCGAAGCAGGCTAAGAAGAGTGCGCCCTGCCGGGGCAGCTCGAGTATGACGTCGCCGCCTATCACGACAGCGGCCTCTCCGGAGAAGGAGCCGTTCCTGTACCCGATGCCGAAGGAGGGTCTGGAGCCGCCCAGGACGAAGCGGTGCGTCCTGAAGGATGGACGCTACTGCGAAGTCGAGTCCGAGCCGGACGATCCGGAGTTGGACAGCTCCATCTGGCTCACAGCCGAATCACCACGGCGCGGGGTCGGCACCGTACGAGAACCGCGCCTCGGTACTGACCGGAATTTGGGGGCTGCCCCCGCGTGACGCCGGGCTCTGAGAGCCAGGGTGGAGGCGGAGCCAAGCAGTGATGCAGACACAGCACCGGCACGACGACACTCAGGCGGCTCGCGACCTGGCAAGGGTGCGGCGGGTAGTCGCGGCGGGTTACGACCTGAACCGTAAGAGTCGCCGTTGTGACACACCCCTCCGGCATGCGATCCTCTGCATCGGCAACCCGCGCGCGAGGCTGCGCGCTGTCCGCGCCCTCCTGGCAGCCGGCGCCGAGGTGGATCCCGAACCCGATGGCAACGGACCGCTGTTCGCTGCGGTCATCCAGCAGGATGCCACCGTGATGCAGGTCCTGCTGGATCACAGAGCTGCTGCGGACCGGGAACACGACATGGGCGAGCCCATCCTTGACTGGGCCGAGTTCGACTACCGTTCCGAGACGTACGGAGAGGACATGGAGTTGCCTGAGCGGCCGACTGCCGCCGACAGCGCGACGATGGACACGTGGCTGGCGTTCCTCGACCGCATCGCCGTTAAGCACGGCAAGCGCCGCCCTGACTACCTGCTGCTTCTCCGAAACCACGGAGCAAGAACCTACGCCGAGATGCATCCCGAGCGGGCGTAAGAGCAGCACCGGCCATCACCGCAGGCTCCAGGGCGGCCTGGCCTATATGGGGGCTTACGCAGGTAATCATCATCGCATCGCAGTCGGGACGGCTGCCGAGGTCAGCATCCGGGTGCGGCGGTCCAGGCAATCCCGAGGCGATCATTGACCACGAAAAGCACGAAAGACACGAACAGAAGAGGATAGGATCAGGGAGGCCTGATACGCCCAGGGCGACGGGCGCCACCTGGTCACCCTGAAGGGGTGCCAGATCGTAGCCGGGGGTCGCGCGAGAGCACGACCCC
>JAAYZO010000989.1 GCA_012514865.1 Lentisphaerota bacterium
GTCGTGATTGTGACCGCGATCGACGACGACTCCATCGACGATCACGTGCGTGCCGCGGGGGCCAACCACGTCATCCGCAAGCCCGTGGACCCCGAGGCATTCTCTGCTCTGCTGAGAAAGGTCAGCGAGGCCTGCAGCGGCTAGCTGGCCTGCGGGTCCACTGGGTCGTCGGCGCCAATCAGGGGCGCCTGGAACGAACTCACCACTCCCATGCGTTCGCGCGGGAGCAGGGCGAGCACAGGCGGCCCGCCGGGGATGGGCCGGGAGATGACATACAGCTCCGAGTCCGGAAGCCGTGCCCGGGCCTCCACCAAGAGACGCCCATTGTGGATCTCCAGCTCCGGCCGGAGCTTTTCCCGGGCGACTTCGAGGTCGTGGACGACCTGGGACACGCGCTCCTCGCCGTCGGTGGAGTAGGGTTCGGACTCGGCGCGGTCGATCGCATCCTCGAGGCAGGCCACCGCGGTGCTCAGCGACAGCGTACGCACCGTACGCGCGTTGCCCGCACGCCGGCCGATGATCTGCGGAGCCTCGAGCAGTGGCAGCGAAGACGGAAGCTCCGGTACCCAATCCCGGTAGTCGTCCAGGACCAGCTTCGACTTGCTGAGCTCGTACTGGTCCCGGTAGAACAGCGACACCTTCCGCACCCACTTCCAGGCCAGGTCCGGGGCGTCCCGAACAACGGTCCGGATGTCGTCGATCATCACGTTCAGGACGTCAATGATGCAGACCACCGCGGCGTGCCGGGTGTCGGCCACCTCCACTGTCACGGTGCCCTCGGGCAGCTTCTTCAGGACGATGGGCCGGAAGGCAGGGGTCACCGGGTACTGGCGCCGCTTCGCGTCGCCGGGGAGGGGGATCGAGATGGGATTCCAGGGCGCCCCTTCGATGCCGTCCCCCTGATCCAGCCAGGCCACACCGCACAGGCCACTACCTTCCTCGAGATACAGCAGGTCAGGCATCCCCAGCTCGCGTAGGGACTCGGCATGGAGCTCGTGGAACGAGTTGAGCTCGATGAACTTGTCCCAGTACTCGAGGCTCCGGTCGTTGAGGTGCTCGATCAGCTCGCGCAGGCGCGACTTGAACTCGGCCGGGCTCAGCGCCTTCGCGTCGTGCAGCCCGATGAGCAGCTTCCGCACTTCGTTGAGCGCGTGGATATGCGCCACCTGCCAGACCTCTGGCACGTTGCCAACGGGAATCCCTTGGACGCGGGCATCGTCGTCATCCACTGATCGGGCACCGATAGAGGGCATCTTGCCGGCCATTCAGACTCCCTTGCTCTTCATCTTGATCTTGCTGAACAAGGAGTTCGCCTCCGTAGCATGGATGACCCGGGATAGGGCGTCAACGGTTGACACAGTGACGCAACAAGCGCCCAGCAAACACCATGCCAGAAGTCACACCGCGTCCTGGGCAATCCTTGCAAGCACACGCTCGCAGTCTTCCGCAAATCAAGTCATGACGGCGTTATCAGGCGTCAAGCGGCACCTGTGAACCGGCTCCGGAAGCGGGGAGTGACGCCCTGAAATGAGCACGAAAATCCGCGCATTTCCCTTCTAAATTAGCATCTTAGAGCATCGAACACACTGTCCTCAACGAACAGAGGACGCACGATGACAACCGAGATCAGCACCACCGACCAGCCTCAGCGACTGGCCCTTGCCGAGCACCTGAAGA
>JAAYZO010000990.1 GCA_012514865.1 Lentisphaerota bacterium
ACGCCACCAACGGCATCCCCATCACCGCGGCAAGCGGCTCCGGCCTGCGCGCGGTGGATGGCGGCACGGTCAGGCGCAGGGTCAAGGGTGTCTACGTCGGCGCCGAGACCGACGTCACGGAAAAATTCCAGATCGGCATCACCGCCCGCCTGGAAGACTATTCCGACTTCGGCGACACCCTCAACGGCAAGGTGTCCGGCCGCTACGAAGTCAGCTCCGCCCTGGCCTTCCGCGGCACGGTGAGCACCGGCTTCCATGCGCCCAGCCTGGGCCAGCTCGGCACCCAGACCACCGCGTTCACCAGCAACTGGAACAACACCGGCCTGGGGCTAGCCGCTCCGGGGCAGACCCGCCTGTTCCGTCCCAACGATCCCCGCGCCGCCGTATTCGGAGCCAAGCCGCTGGACCCGGAGAAGTCCGACAGCTTCTCGCTGGGCTTCGTGCTGACCCCCGACACCGACACCTCGCTGACGGTGGATGCCTACTACCTGAAGATCAAGGACCAGGTCATCATCACCGACGCCCTGCGCGGGGACGGTGTGACCAGCGCCTTCACCAGCGTCGGCCTGCCCGGCTTCACCCAGGCCAGCTACTACTTCAACGGCTGGGACACCACCACCACCGGCATCGATTTCGTCGGCCGCAAGAAGCTGCGCCTCGACGGCGCCGGCACCCTCGACCTGAGCCTGGGCCTGAGCTTCCTCAACACCAAGGCCAGCAAGGTCAAGAACACGCAGACGGTCAACGGCACCACGGTGACCGTGGTGAACGACTTCCGCGTGCGCGACATCGAGACCGGCATCCCGAAGAACAAGCTGGTACTGGGCGCCCGCTACAGCTACGGCGACTGGACGGTCGATTCCACCGTGACGCGCTACGGCAAATACACCTACAACGCCGCCGCCGGCGCCGCGAACGGCAACCACGACCAGACCTTCGATCCGGAATGGTATGTGGACCTGAATCTGGGCTATCGCGTGAACAACCACCTGCGCCTCGAACTGGGCGCGCAGAACCTGTTCAACCAGTACCCGGACAAGTACGACACCACCAACCGCGCCAGCGGCATCAACCCGTACTCGTTCATCGCCCCGAACGGCGCTGCGGGCCGCTTCGTGTACGCCGGCGCCAGCCTTCTCTTCTGACCGCCGCCGGCCTGGCGGCCGTCGTCCCGCGCAAGCGCCTGCCCGCAGGCGCTTGCGCCCACGCTTCAATCGAGGTTCCCATGAACGGGCACACCGTTCCCCGCGCGCACCTCCGCCCCGGCGGGCTGCTGCGCGTCCCGCTCTACCTGGCGCTGTTCTGCATCCTCGTGTGGCCGGTGCTGATGCTAGTGGCGGGCTCGTTCCGCTCCGCCGCACCCGGTTTCGACGCGGAATGGACCCTGGCGGCATGGACCAGCACCTTCGACAGCCCCGGCACCGGACGGGCGATGTCGAACGCCCTGTTGCTGTCGCTCGTCACCACGCTCGCGGCGACGCTGCTCGCGGCCGGCCTGGCCTTCCTCTCCGAACGCACCGACGTGCCCCTGCGGCGGGCGGTCA
>JAAYZO010000139.1 GCA_012514865.1 Lentisphaerota bacterium
AATCCGCGTTTCCGGGGGTCGGGCTGCGCGCGACCCCCGGCTACGATCTGGCACCCCTCCAGGGTGACCGAGTGAGCGCCGCCGCGATCTTCAAGCAGCCCTGGGTCTGACAGGTCTGGCATGATCTCTGCTTGCGTGGAGGCATGACGACGATTGCCATACCGCACTGGCAGGGCCGGGTCAGCCCGGTGTTTGACGTCGCCGCCACGCTCTGGCTGGTCGAGGTCGACGCCGGGCGGATCGGTTCTCGGACGGTTCTGGCGGTTTCCGACGAGACGGCCTCGGGCCGGACCGCGGCGCTGTCGGCGGCCGGTGTGGATGTGGTGATCTGCGGTGCGGTGTCATGGCCGTTGCAGGCGGCGCTCCTGGGCGCTGGTATTCGCGTCATCCCGCAGATCTGCGGGGATATCGAGCGGGTCCTGGAGGCTTTCGCGCAGGGTGTTCTGGACCAGGGCGGCTTCTGGATGCCGGGGTGTTGCGGCCGGCGGCATCGGCGCGGTCGGCGCGGGTGTGTCGGCCGGTGACGCCCGGTCGGTGCGGTGGTTGCGGCGAGTTCGCCGTGTGTTCGAGGCAGTGGCTGAGGGTCAGCCCTGCCAGGTGTTCGCCAGCATGGAAAGGAGCATGATCATGCCACGCGGAGATGGAACTGGACCGATGGGGATGGGCCCGCGGAGCGGGCGTGGTGCCGGCTTCTGTGCCGGGTACAACGTCCCCGGGTACGCGAATCCGGTGCCGGGCCGTGGTGCCTGGGGTGCGGGTCGCGGCCTGGGCTGCGGCCGCGGGCTTGGGTACGGCCGTGGGCTGGGCCTGGGGTTCCGGGGCGGCCGGGGGCGCGGTGCCTGGTGGGGTGGGGTGCCCTACGGCGCACCGATGGCCGCCGCGCCGACCGCGCCGCAGGAGCGCGATGTCCTGCAGGGCCAGGTCGAGGCGCTCGAGGGTACGCTCGAGAATCTGCGGCAGCGCCTCGCGGAGCTGAGGGGTTCGGGGGACGACTCGGGCAAGGCCTGAGGGCGTTCTGCGGTGCCGCCGGCGTCGGGGTGCGAATCCGGCCGGCGGGCCCGCGGGGTCTTCGGGATGCATCGCAACGAGGCGCTGAAGTACCTCGGGAAGCTGAGCCGGACCGGCCGCATTCGGCAGGTCCGCCAGGGCGATCAGGTCTTTTACGCGCCCGAAGGCGCCACGACGTCAGTCGATGGAAGGGATGTTGGGAATGGTACTGACCATTGCCAGCGGTAAGGGCGGCACCGGGAAGACGACCCTGGCCGTGAACCTGGCGCATGCCCTGTCGGCGCGTGAGCAGTCACGCCCGGCGGCCGGCCCGCGGCGGCGGATCTGCCTCCTCGATTGTGATGTGGAAGAGCCCAACGACCACCTGTTCATGCGTCCGGCCTTCGTGAGTGAGGAGCCGGTGATGGTCGCCAAGCCGGTCTGGCAGGCGGATCGCTGCACGGCCTGCGGGCGCTGTGTCGCCGCGTGCCGCTACAACGCGCTTGCGATGATCAAGGGCAAGGTCCTGATCTTCAACGAGCTTTGCCACTCCTGCGGCGTCTGTTCCCGGGTCTGTCCGGAGGAGGCTCTGCGGGAGGAGCCGACGCGCATCGGCACGGTGCAGTCGACCGCACCCGATGCGCCGCTGGTCTTTGCCCATGGGACGCTGGACATCGCCGAGTCGCTGGCGCCGAATGTGGTGCGCGCGGTGAAGGCGCACGTCGACCCCGACGCGATCACGATCATCGACGCATCCCCTGGGACGGCCTGTCCGGTCGTCGAGGCGGTGCGCGGCGCCGATGCGGTGCTGCTGGTGACCGAGCCGACGCCGTTCGGTCTGCACGACCTGAAGCTGGCCGTGGGTCTGACACTGAAGCTGGGCGTGCCCACCGGGATTGTGGTGAACCGCTCGGACGGCACGGACCGTCTGATTGCCGACTATGCCGCCACGGTCGGCCTGCCGATTGCGGGTCGCATACCCTTCCGTCGCGACTACGCCGAGGCGTACTCGGGCGGCGCTGTCCTGGTCGAGCGCTTTCCGGAGCTTCGCGAGAATCTGCTCAACCTCTTCGACACCCTGGCGACGGCCTGTCCGCCGCTGCCGCCCGAGGAGGGTTTCGAGCTGTCGGCCGACGTCGCGGCGCCGTGGCCGGTGGGCACTGCCGGGGGGTATCAGGAGATCACCGTGATCAGCGGCAAGGGCGGCACCGGCAAGACGACCCTGGTCTCGAGCCTGTCCAAGCTTGCCGAGCAGGCGGTGCTGGCCGACGACGATGTCGATGCCGCCGACCTGCACCTGCTCCTGACGCCGCTCGTGCGTGAGCGGCACGACTTCGTCGGCGGCACCAAGGCCTGGATCGACCCTGAGGCCTGTCTCGGCTGCGGTCGGTGCGCTCAGGCCTGCCGCTTCCACGCCATCGAGCGCCTCCCCGGCAAGCCGGGCCAGGTCGCGGTGCCCTACCGCGTCGAGCCCATGGCCTGCGAGGGCTGCGGGCTTTGCCGGCGGGTTTGCCCGGTGGACGCCATCGCCGATCTCGACAACGTCAACGGACGCTGGTTCTTGTCGTCGACGGCCGCCGGGCCGATGGTCCACGCCCGCCTGGGCATCGCCGAGGAGAACTCCGGCAGGCTGGTGACGCAGGTCCGGAACCGCGCCGCCGAGCTGGCCACGGAGCTGCGGCAGGCGCTGATCCTGGGCGATGGCCCGCCGGGGACCGGCTGCCCGGTCATCGCCTCGGTGTCGGGCACGGATCTGGTCGTGATCGTCACTGAGCCGACGGTCTCGGGGGTGCACGACATGGAGCGTGTCATGCGCCTGTCGCGGCACTTCGGCGTTCCGGCGGTCGTCGTGATCAACAAGGCTGATCTCAATCCCGATCAGGCGCAGCGCATCGAGGCGATTGCGACAGCGCATGGCTCGAGGGTCATCGGCCGCATACCCTTCGATCGCCAGGTCAACGACGCCCTGATGGCGGGGAGGATCCTCGTCGATCATGGCACGGGGCCGGCCGCGGCCGCCGTGCGCGAGGTCTGGCAGCGCCTGCAGGCAGTCCTGGCCGAAGCCCGGGCGTAGTCGTCCGGAAACCCAAGTACGAAGCACAGTCAGGTCGACGAATCCCCACCCAAGGAGACGCCATCATGAAGATCGCCATCACCTCTCGAGGAACGACGCTGGACGACGTGATCGACCCGCGCTTTGGTCGTTGCGCGTACTTCCTTATCGTCGACACCGATACCAAGCAGGTCGAGGCCATCGCCAACCCGAATGTCGCCCTCGGCAGCGGCGCCGGCATCCAGTCAGCGCAGATCCTCGCCGCCCGTGACGTCAAGGCGCTGCTCACCGGGAACTGCGGCCCCAATGCTCATCAGGCTCTTAGCGCCGCGGAGATCGAGGTGGTCGTCGGCATGAGCGGCGTGGCGCGTGACGCCGTGGATCGCTATACGATGGGGACGCTCGCCAAGGCCGAGGCGCCGAATGTCGCGGCGCACTTCGGCATGGCCGACCCCGCGGCCGAGACGCCGGCTGAGCCGACGCCGCCCGCGATAACGGGCCCGGGACCGCAGAGAGGCGGCCGCGGCGGCATGGGCGGCGGTCGCGGCATGGGCGGCGGCATGGGCGGCGGTCGCGGCATGGGCGGCGGTCGCGGCATGGGCGGCGGTCGCGGCATGGGCGGCGGTCGCGGCATGGGCGGCGGTCGCGGGCGCTGAGGCGGCGCGGTACGGGCGGCCGCCTGCCGTGCCTCTTGGAGCATGAGCGTATGGGAGGCTGGGCGTGCCCCCCGAGATCAGCCGCGCCAAGGGCCGGCGGGGCGTTGGGTGGCGGCAGGCCGCGAGTTGCGCGTTGTCGCCGGTGGGCGCCTGACCCCGGCACGAGCTTGGTGAAGGAGTGCATGCGCGTATGGTTGGCGATCAGACGAATCAGGACGCCGCAACCGCGGCCTCCGACGACGCGTTCTTCGGCCGCATGAATGACCCCTCTGGGGCCGCCGCGGTGCGCGGGCTGTGCGGTGACGAGATGGAGTTCTACGTCGTTGTCCGTGAGGACCGTGTGGAGCAGGTGCGCTACTACACCAAGGGTTGCGGCAACACCCGTTCCAGGCCGCGGCGGCCCTGCGGGTCGAGGCGGTGTACTCCGGCGCGCAGAAGCTCTGCTGAGAGCGCCCACGAGGTCCACGGACGGCGCCGCGGACCTACTCTCTGGACGCGCGCGGAGCGGGCCCGACGGAAAGCCCTGTCGGGACGCCGCGGGCGGGGCAGGGCTGTGTATACGTCCGGTTCTGGCACCCCCTTCAGGGTGCGTGGTTCGTAGGTTCGTGTTTCCGGGGGTCGTGCTCTCGCGTGACCCCCGGCTACGATCTGGCACCCCTCCGGGGTGGCCGGGTGGGCGCTGGCGCGATCTCCGATCAGCCCCGCGGGCGGGGCATTGCGGATGCGTGCGATGGACACGCGTGGTCTGGAAGCCGATCAGCCCCGCGGGCGGGGCATTGCGCGGTCTTGGACGGGCCTGTACAGTGTGCCGTGGCCGAAGCCATGGTCGTGCCAGTCTGGGCGTTTCCCGGGGACCCGCTGTGTGGAGACCGGGCCGTGACGCGTGTTGAGCTGCTCTTCTTCCAGTTGGACCGTCTGCGCCGCGACTACCGGCGTGGCCGTGTCTGGCGTTGGCTGATGGTGATCGCCAGTCTGTTGCTGACGGTATTCACCGCGGCGACCCTGGCCGATGTCGGGTTGCGCTTCCAGGCGGTGACCTGCTGGTCGGTCTGGCTGTTCCTGGTAGGCGGTCTGGGGCTGGGCCTCTGGCTGGTCTGGCGGCAGGCCCGCCGGCCGCTCTCGCACGAAGCCCTGGCGGTCCTGGTCGAGGCCGCCGGCGGCGGCGCGGCGTCGAACCACGTCATCAACGCGGTGCAGTTAGCGCGTCAGGATGGCGTCTCCGGTGAGTTTGTCGAGGCCCTGCTAGGCGAGTCTGACCCCGGTCTGGAGCGCCTGGGCGCGAGCCGTCTGTACTCGCAGCGGCCGTATCGCCGTTGTCTGTGGCTGCTGGTGGCGGTCCTGGCGGTCCTGGGCGTGTCCCTGGCGGTGAGTCCGCGCCGGGTCGGGCATGCGGCGTTGCGCCTGCTGGCGCCGATGGCGGGCATTCCGCCGTACACCCTGACGCAGATTGTCTCGGTCGAGCCGGGCGATGTGACGCTCTCGCGCGGCCAGGCCGTGCCGGTTACGGTGCGCCTGGGCGGCGACCGCCCAGAGGCGGTGCATGTGGTCTGGGAGCGTGCCCGCGACAAGACCGACGAGGTTGTGATGGAGAGGGCTGCCGACACGGCCCTGCATGGCGAACTCAAGGGCGTCTTCCACGACTCGCGCTACCGCGTTGTGGCCGGTGACGCCCGCTCGCCGTGGTATGCCATCCGGGTGACGAATCCGCCGGGTCTCGAGCAGTGGACGGCGAAGGTCGTGCCGCCCGAGTACCTCGGTCGCGAGGCCTTCACGCTGGACAGCGGCAGCGTCGAGATGGCGGTCCCCGTCGGCTCCACGGTGGTGCTGGCCGGCTCTGCCAGTGCCGCACTGAGTGCGGCGGCGGTGCTCCAGGACGACGTCGTCCTGGCCGAGAAAGACATCGGTGGGCGGAGCAAGTTCGCGGTGAGCTTCGTCATCCGCGAGGGCGGTCCGGTGCGCCTGCGGCTGCGTGGCGAGGGCGGCCTGGAGGCCACCAGTGTGATGCCCTTCGCGATGCAGCCTGACCAGAAGCCGACGATCGTGCTTCTCGACACCCGCCAGCGCCTGGTGGCGGCGCCCGATGCGCAGATCCCGGTCGCCTTCCGTGCCGACGACGACTGCGCCGTGACCCGTGTCGGCCTCGAGCGCCTCCTCGGCGATGATCTGAACGAGGCCGTCGCCGACGCCGCGCCGCCGTCACCCGTACCGTCGTTCGCGGGGCGCTTCCTCATCGACGTCGCCAGCTTCGACGCGCGGCCCGGCGATGTCCTGCGCTTCCGGCTCTGGGCCGAAGACAACGGCGACCAGCGCCAGCGCCGACGCGGCCACGCGCCGGTGCTGCAGGTGACGGTGCCGGCCTCCGAGGACCGTCGCGACGCCCGCCGTCAGGCCGCGGCCCAGGCCGAAGATGGCCTCAAGGGCCTGGCGCGGCTGCAGCGTGAGAATCTGCGCACCACGCGGAGCCTTGCGGATCTGGCGCTGCTGGGCAAGGCCCCGGCGAGTCCGCAGATCCAGCCGGCGCATGTGGCCCAGCAGAACATCCGCGTGGTGGCGCGCGACCTCCTGCGTGATCCGGCCGCGCTGGGCGACCTGGCGACGATCCTCGCCAATCTGGCCAACCACGAGATGAGCGAGGTCCTGGAGCGCTTCGACGAGGCGCATCGGGCCCGCCCGGCCGAACTGCCGGCGCTGCTGCAGCAGTGCGTCCGCCTCGAGACGATCATCCTGGCCGGCCTTACCGGCATACCCACCGGGCTCGCCAACGAACAGCGGCACCAGGACAAGACCGACCTCTTTGCCATGCTCCAGAAGGTCGTCGCCGCGCAGCGTCAGAACCTCCAGGACAGCAAGGTCGCGCAGGGCCCCGGCGCCGACGCCGTGGTCAGCGCCCGGCTGGCTGCCGTCGAGGACACCATCGCCCAGGATCTCGTCACCTTCGGCGACCTCTGTCTGGTCATGGTCGCCGAGCGCGTCGACGACGAGTTCGCCAAGCAGCTTCGCCTGGCCTACGACCTGCTTGACAAGGCCAAGACCTACGAGAAGGCCCTCACCGCGGCCGAGGCCCTGGCCGCGGGGGATCTGCCGCGGGCGGTGCAGGGCCAGGAGGAGGTCCTGCGCGACCTCATGCAGGCGCTGAACATCCTGAACCAGTGGCGCGTCAAGAACGCGCAGCGGATCGTCACCGACGCCGGCGCCGCTCTGGAGCGCACCAAGGAGGAGCTGACGGCCCTGGAGGCCCAGCAGCGCCAGATTGCCGAGGTCACCCGCGACCTCTCCCAGCGTGGCAAGCTCGACGACGAGGTCCGCGAGAAGCTGCGCGAGATGGACGAGAAGCAGAAGGACATGGCCAAGCTGGTCGAGGAACTCGCCAATGACCTCTACCAGTTCCCGGAGCTGCCGGTCTGCAACGAACTGAACTCGAAGATGCGCGAGATTCTCGAGGATGTTGAGCAGGCCATGGGCAGCGAGAATGCGCCGGCCATCGAGATCGCGGTGCAGAAGGAGGACGCGCTTCTGGACGCCATTCGCAAGACCAAGGAGCGTGTCGAGGATGTCGAGATGTGGCTCATGGACATCCCCGACAACATCGTCTGGAACATGGAGAGCTTCGACTCCGACGAGTTCCCCGACATGCCGCTGGTGCCCCTGCCGGACGAGCTGGAGGACATCGTCGGCGAACTCCTCGACCAGGCGGCCGACATCGAGGCGCAGAGCCAGGACACCACCGGCAACAACATGATCGCCGACATGGAGATGGGCTGGGCGGTCATGGATGGCCCCATGCCGTGCTTCTCGGCCAAGGGCAAGTCGGGCAACGCCCGGCCGAACGACAACGAGATGACCGGGCGCAGCGGCGCCGGCCGCGAAGGCCAGTCCAGCGGCGAGCTGGTGGAGAACCACGTCAAGGGCCTGGAGGGCCGCGATACGCACGCCCGGCGGACTCAGGATGCCTTCCAGAAGGGCATGGTCACCGAAGACGAGAACTCGACCATGGACGCGCGCGCCACCGGCGGCGGCAAGCTCGGCGGCGAGTCCGAGACGATCGGTATGTTCGGCAAGGCGCCGCGGCGCGATCTGCACACCGAGAGCCACGGCCGCACTCCGACCCAGCTTCGCCAGGAGACCGAGGCGGTCTACGCTACGGCGCGGCTGCTCTACCTCGGCACCGGCAGCCTCGGCAGCGCCGCGCGTGAACTGCGCGGCATCGAGAGCGCCGGCCCCCGCATGAAGGAGTTCGGCTCGCTGCACCGGCGCGTGCTGCGGCGGCTCGAGGACAGCCACGTCGAGATGAGCAGCGGGGTCGTCCTGCCGATGCCGGTCGCGGCGGTGTCGAAGACCGGCGGCGCCGCCGCCGAGGATGTCGACATCAACCGCATCTCCGAAGAGTACCGCGATATCGTCAGCGACTACTACCGCAGCCTCCAGGCCGGCGAGTAGCGGCAGGCCAGGGGGTGACGATGAAGCCGCCGTGGCCATCGAGGGTGACCCGGTAGAGTTCGTCGAAGCCCTCCTCGGGGTCGGGTGGTATCAGCCTGCGGTGGATGGCGCGCACGGCGGCATCCGGTATGCACTCATTGCCGCTGCGATGCGCATTGCGCTCGAGGCATTCGTGGAGGCGGCAGTCGAAGCAGTAGCCGACGGTGGTGAAGCCGGCGGCTCGGGCTGGGACGAGGTAACGGGCTCGGTCACTCGGGGTGGGGTTGGTGTTGTCGACGACGAAGGCCAGGCGGGCCGCCAGGCAGGCATCGACCAGGATCCTCTCGCGTCGGCGCGTGCGCACCATGTCGAGGTTGATACGCAGGTGGGTCCGGAAGAAGCGCCTCTGGTAGAAGGTCGACTTGCCGGACGCCGGGGCGCCGATGAAGAGCACGCAGTGCATCGGAGCGGACTCCTGCTCAGGCGGCCTGGTTCGGGCATGGCCTGCGCCGTCGCATCGCCTGGCCGCGCGGCGCGTGACGGCGCGCCGCGGCGGCTCATGGCGCCGCGGGCGGCTCCGGCCAGCGCAGGTGGCGGTGGAGGAAGGCGAAGGTGCCCTCGCCGTGGATGGCGTGGGGGCCGTCGAAGACCTCGATCTCAATGGCTTGGCGCTGGCCCATGAGGTCGTAGAAACGGAAGGCCCGGGCAAACTCGTAGCCGACCCACTCGTCGGGGGCGACGCCGTCGTGGTGGCCGCGTTCGACCATGAAGGGCCTCGGGAAGATCAGCCGGGCCATGTCGGCGTGGTTGAAGGTATTGCCGAGGTCGAACTCGAAGATCTCGTACTCGCCGGTGAGCAGGTAGCTATAGCGGTGATAGGCCGAGGCGGTCTTCCAGATCCACTCGTTGAAGTCGGCCGAGCAGATGCTCAGGCAGTAGCCCGGGAGCAGCGCCGGCACGCGCATGGCGGTCTTGCCGCCGTAGCTGATGCCATAGAAGCCGATGCGTTCGGGGTCGACCCAGGGCAGCTCCGCCAGCCAGCGCAAGGCCACCTCGTGCTGGCGGACAATGACCGAGAAGAGGCTGAAGCCCAGTGGATTGAGGCGCCGCTGGAGAGAGCGGAAGCGATCGCCGCCGGCGAAGGGGCTCTGGGGGACGAAGACCACGAAGCCGCGTTCGGCGAGGCGGGCCGCGAAGCGCCGGTAGGCGTTGGGGGGTGTGTGCTCGTCGATGAGGTCTTCCGGACGGCCTTCGAGGCCGTGCTGGCAGACGACCACGGGGCGGCGTTCGCCGGGAGCCAGGTCACGCGGCACGAGCAATTGGCCGTAGGCAAAGGCATTCTCCCAGAGGTCGAGCCAGACCTCATGGCGGGTCCACGCGGCGGTGGTCTCGATGAGCCGCGTCCGGGGTCGTGGCGGCCGGTCGGCCGGCGGCAACTTGCCGATGACGTCCTCCCAGAAGCGCCGGTGGTACTCGGCTCGGAGGCCCCGCCAGGTGTCTTCACGGGGCGGCTCGGCCGGGGCCCAGGCGGCGGCCCGGCGGAACTCGGCCTCGCGCAGCCAGCGCTGGGTGACGCGCAGCATGGATCGGAAGAGCCTGTCCTGGCGGCCTGACGGGCTCTCGCCCGGGGCCGCGGTCGACCAGTCGGCCGGACCGCGCGGCGGTCCCAGGCCGAGGCCCTCGGCAAGGGCCGTCCGCGTGGCCCGTGACCAGGGCTCGCCGTGCCCGTCGCCGATGAGCAGCGGCGAGGGCTCGCCCGGCGCGGCCAGGGCCCAGAGGCGGCAGGCGTCCTGCCATTCGGCGTGGACGGCCTCGAACGACGGCGTGACGAGGCGTCCGGGGGCGGCGCCGGCGCGGCCCTCGCGGACTGGCGGCGGGCCGTCGACCGCGGGCCAGGCGCAGGCCTCGATCAGGACGTTCCGCGGGGCGATCAGGGCCGCGATCTCGGCATCGCCGAAGTCGCGCAGGAAGGAGAAGACATTCCGATAGATGGGCTCCTCCCAGAGGCCCTCGCCGGGGCCGAAGCCGCCGCTGATGAGGACCGTCCCGACACGCGCGTCGAGAGCCGCCGCGAGGAGCGCGACCCGGGCGCCCTCGCCATAGCCGACGACGGCCGTGGGCAGTGCCGCCGGCGCGGCGAGCCAGTCGAGTGCGGCCGAGACGACCTGCGCCTCCAGGCCGAGGATGTGTCGGCCGAGCTGGTAGGCGGCGCGGTAGATGAACTCCCGGTGGGGCTGGTTGGTCATGCGGACGTCGGGCAGGCCCGAGTGCGTGTCCCGGCGGTCGAGGAGGGCCGGCACCACGACGCGGCAGCCGCGTCGCGCCAGGTCGAGCGCCACCGCGTCGGCGCCGCTGCCGCCGACGAGGCCGCAGAGGGCCTCGGGTGTCTGGTCGGCGTCAGGGAGGACCACCGCCGCGGCGCGCGCCGGGCCGGCGGGCTCGAGGAGGATGCCCTCGCCGGCGAGGTCGTCGAAGACCGACCACTGCACGGCCATGGCCGTGATGTGTCCGCAGCGGGCCAGGCGTGTGCCGGCCGGTCCGCCGTGGCGGAGACTCAGCGCCGAGGGCCTTCTGGCGTCGTCGGCTCCGACGATCCGGCGCAGGCGCAGGCGCTTTCCCTCGAGGAAGGCCCCCCGGTCGGCGGCCGAGAGGCCAGCCTGCCAGGCGCGCCGCCGTGAGGAGGTCATCTCGGCCGTGAGGCCCTCGACGTGACGGTGCAGTCCTTCGAGCATCAGCGCCAGAGGATCCTCGACGCGCGGCGCCAGCGTCGTGCCGGGGAGGGTCTCCTGTAACTTCATACGGGCCGCCATGATCGGCTCTCCTCGTCTGCATCGCGACGGTGCCAGCACGGCGTCAGTGCGAGCCGCGCGATGGTGACCGCTCGGACCATATCCCGTGGGTGCGGGCCTGCCAAGCCTGCGCCGCAGGCGTGACCACGGCGCGGCATTTGCCGCGCGCCGCCCCGCCGGCGGGAACTGCCGGCCGCGATGCCGGTCTGTTCGGGCATTGCCGCGAGACGCGAGGGCAGTCATGGCGCTTCTTCCCGGCGCCGGGCTGGGAGCCCGGACAGCGGCGATGCCTGGGTGTCACCTCTGGCGGCCCTGACACCGGTGCCGGGTGTCGGGCCGCCATGTCGAGTTTCGATGTCGAGGAGTGCCATGAGTCTGTTTCTCCTGACGTACCTGACGGCCTATGGCGTCATGACCGCCTTTGCCGGGTGGCGTTTTCAGCGTGGTCTGGGCGGGTCGTGGAGGCTGTGGCTGCCGCTGGGGCTGTTCGCGGTCGTGATGATGCTTCTGCCGGTGCTGCTGCGTCTGGTCGAGTCGCGGCTGGGTCTGTGGTCGGGCCGCGTCCTCACCGGCGCCGGCTGGATCTGGCTGGCGCTGGTGTTCTGGGCTTTCAGCGCCTTCCTTGGCCTGGAGGTCTGGAATGGGCTCCTCTGGGTGCTGGGCCGGGCCCATCGGCCGTTCCAGGCGGCCATGCTGACGCCGCTGGCGGCGGCGCGCGGGGTGTTGATCCTGTTACCCGTCCTCTGCCTGTGGGGCTGGGTCGAGGGCGGCTGGGTGCGGCTGCGCACGGTCGTCATCGAGAGCGACCGTGTGCCGGCGGGGACTCCTCCCGTGCGCGTCGTGCAGATCGCCGACATGCATCTGGGTCACACCACGCGCCCCGGGGTCTGGCGGCGGGTGCTGCGGCTGGTGGCCGACGCTGAGCCCGACCTGGTCGTCTCCAGCGGCGACCTCATCGACCATGTCGACAGCGTCGTCGACGGCTGGCTTGCCGAGATGGCGCCCGTGACGCCGCTGCTGGGTAAGGTCGCCATCCTGGGCAACCACGAGTTCTACCCCGGCGTCGAGCGCTGCATCGCGGCGCTGCGTGCCGGCGGCTGGGTGGTCTTGCGGAATGGGGCCATGGACGTCACGCCCGGCCTGCGTGTGGTCGGCCTGGACGACCACCTCGATGGCCGGAACGGTGGCGAACCCGACGAAGATGAGATCCTGCCGGCGCCCCGCGACGGCGTCTTCACGCTCCTCCTGAAGCACCGCCCCGAGGTCACGGCCGCCGCCCGCGAGCGCTGCGACCTGCAGCTCTCCGGTCACAGCCACGGCGGGCAGATCTTCCCCTTCGGCTGGGCCGTCCAGATGGTCTATCTTCACCCGCACGGCCGGCTGGTGAGCTTCCCCGAGGGCCTGCGGCTCTACGTCAGCCATGGCACCGGCACCTGGGGGCCGCCCTTCCGCCTGTTCGCGCCGCCTGAGCTGACCCTGTTCGTGGTGCGTCCGTCTGCCCGCGCGACGGCGCCGCCGGCGGGGCCGTCCGGCCCGTCAGGGCGCCAGGCGGTGCAGTGAGATATCGTCGAGCCAGAGGAGCCCGCCATCCTGGAGGCCGTCGATCACCGGGACGATGCGGATGGTGGTGATGGCGTCGTCGCCGGGCTGATCCGGGATGGTCAGGCCGACCGTCAGGAGCGTCCACACACCCACTCGGGGGACGATCTTCCCCGAGGATACCGACGGCAGGGCCTTCCGCTTGGCGGTGAAGGGCGTGACGCTGATCTCGATGGTCCCCTTGGCGTCATGGCCGGCCGGCATCTGGACGTAGGCCATGACGACATAGCGTCCGGGTCCGGGCAGGGGCGTGGTGCAGATCGGCCCGCCGCGCAGGAGCCCGTCGCAGAGCAGTCCCATGGCGCCGGTGCGGGCCGCCTCGGGCACCCGGGCCATGCGGCCGATGGGCTTCTCAGGAGGGACATCCGGCTTGCGCCAGTAGCTCCAGGCGGCGGCCTGGGCGCCGGTGCCATTCTCGAACGAGCCATTGATGTCGACGGCCTCGGCGCGGCCGTCGGCGAGGGCCAGGAGGGTCGAGGCCTGGTCGCGCAGCAGGGTCACGGTCGAGGTCTCGGCGAGGTCCTCGAAGCGCTTCCGGATCGGGTTGGGGCCGGTCTTGAGCCAGTCGACGAGTGCCCACAGACCGCCGCCGCCCCAGGTGTGGCCCTGGAGGGCCGGGGCGCGGTCCAGTCCGATCGGCAGGACCAGGACCGGGTCCTCGGCGAAGGCCGCCACGAGGTCGCGGCGCTTCTGGGCCATGGTGAGGCCATCGACGGCCTCGTCGAGGACGCGCAGGGCGGCGGCCTCGTCGGCCGGCACATCAATCGGCTCGAGCTGGGCGCGGTAGGCCACGGCGGAGGCCTCGTAGTACTGGAAGGCCCTCTCCAGGAGGCGGGCTCGGGCGCGCTGGCGGTCGGTCTGGCACTTGGCCAGGCAGGACTCGAGGAGGCGGCGGCTCTCGGCGATGCGCTCGAGGTCGACATCGGCGAGGTAGCCGGGTGAGTTGAAGGCGAGGTACTGGCCGCCCTTGGAGAACCACCGCGACGCCAGGATGTCGCGGGTCCAGAAGCCCTCCCAGATGGCGTAGTAGCGTGCCAGGTCCGGGGCGGCCTCCGGTCCCACGCAGCGCTCGTACCACTCCTTCAGGAGCGCCTCGACATCCTGATCGGGATTCCACCACAGACGGAGGAAGAGGTAGGGCTTGGGGCCTTCGCCGAAGTTCGGGTAGAGCTCGGCGTAGTGGACCCGGACGCCCTGATCGCGGCCGTAGCGGAGGTACTCGGCCGAGTGCTGGAAGAAGACGCGCGGCAGGCAGTACGGGCTGCCGTAGAGGTAATCGTACCAACCCAGCGTCGGGCTGACGGCGTGCCAGGCCACGGTGGCGGCGTGGCCGGCCTCGCGGATCTCCGGGTGGATCCACTTCATGCGGTCGTAGGTCATGTAGGGAATCAGCCTCGGGTGGACCTTGACCGCCCGCGGCGGCGCGGCGACCTCGCTGTAGGCCAGGCAGCCGAACCAGGCATTCGGGAACTCCTTGAGGACGTCGTCGATGACGCGGTTGCACCAGTCGAAGTAGAGGTCCGAGTAGTCGGCCAGATTGAGGAAGTTCTTTTCGGCCGGGACGCGTTTGATGCACTCGGGGCAGCGGCAGTGTCCGCTGCTGTCATTGACGCCGAGGGAGTACGAGCGCAGTGCGGGGTTCTCGCGGAAGGCCTGCCGGATGATGGCGGCGGCCTCTTCGGCCAGGCCGGGTGCGGAGAAGCACGGCTGCCAGCCGTGGGTGGAGTTGGTGGGCGGCAGGTAGCGGTTCTGGCCGTCCTTCATGGGGAAGAACTCGGGGTGTGTCGTCGTCCAGGTCTCCGGCGGGAAGAGCTTGATGAGGTTGTGGTGGAAGGAGACGCGGCCGTGCATGCGGTTGAAGCGTGCCCACGCGACCTGGGGTTCCCCGCGCAGGCCGCTGAACAGCCGCGAGAAGAACACCGGCTCGTCCTGTCGGCGTCCCGCGGGGATCGACACGGCACGGGCCGTGGGCACATCCGTACCGTCGGGTCCGGGGAGGAGCCAGCGCACGCCGACGTGGCGCTCGAGGAGGTCGTAGACCCCGAAGGCGGTGCCGTGGTCGCTGCCGCCGGCGATGACGACGCGGTCGCCCTCGGCGACGACGACGAAGCCATCCTCATCGAGGCCGGCGGGGACGATGTCGGCGGGGACGCCGGCCTGTCCGGCGCCGATCAGCACCAGTGTCCCGGCCGGTGCCGGTGCATCGGCCGCGGCGACCTGGGTCGGCAGCGTGGCGCCGGTGGCCTCTTCGATGCAGCGCACCAGGGTAGCGGCGGCCTCCTGGAGTGTCGGCGAGGCCGCCGGCGGCAGGACGACCGTCGCCAGGGGGCGTCCGTCGCGCACCAGGGCCACCTCGGCCGC
>JAAYZO010000991.1 GCA_012514865.1 Lentisphaerota bacterium
AGATGCACGTCGGTGGCGCGCTGGCCGATGGCGTCGGTGAGGACCTGATTGACGAAGCGTATGATCGAGGCGTCCTGGGCGATGTCGTCGAGGTTGACGTCGGCCTGGGTGCCATCGTCGACGACGCGCAGGCCCGACTCGCGCTCGATCGAGTCGAGGGTGTCGGCGCCGACGCCGAGGTGCTCCTTGATCGCCTTCAAAATCGCCTGCCGGGGCGCCAGAACCGGCACCAGACGCAGGCCGCTCTCGCTGCGCAGGAGGTCCAGACCGCGAGTGTCGAACAGCCGCCAGGTGGCCACCTCGACGGCGTCATCCACACGCTGCAACGGCAGAAGCTCGTACGCCCACAGCGCCCGGACCGGAAAGAGGGTCAGAAGCGATGCGTCGATGGCAGCGTCATCGAGGGCTGCACAGCGCACCTGGTAGGTCTGCCCGACCCAGGCCAGGAGATCCGCCTCGCCCGGCTCCGCCGGCAGACGCCCCGCCGCCACCAGCTCAAGCAGCGCCGGGACGTCCGCCGCCGCCACCTGGCGTTGCTCGACCACGTTGTGAAAGACTTGATCCATGGATCTGCCGCCAAAGACTGCCGACTACCGACTACGGACTGCAGACCACCGAACCCCCGGCGCCCTCAATCCTCGACCCCCGGGAGAGCGAACTCCGAACTCCGAACTCCGAACTCCGAACTCCGAACTCCGCGGCGTCCAGGTCGGCCGACCCGGACGCCGCGGTCGATCAGCTCACTCGAAGATGCCCATGAGGACCATACGGGCCTCCTGGGTGACCGAGAGGACCTCGCGCAGGGACTCCTTGGCCTTGGTCAGCTCGGCTTCGCGCGTCGCGCGGGCCGTGCGCAGGGCCGCCAGGGCAGTCTTGACCGCCTCGGCGTCGGTGCCCTCGAGGGCCTTCTCCAAAGCCGCCACCTCAGCCGGCTGCTCGGGGCCGCCCTGCGGGCCGCCCTGCGGGCCGCCGCGGAACATGCCGCGCAGGCCAGCCAGGCCGCCCAGCTCGCGTGCCGCACGCTGCTTCTCCATCACGTCCTTCAGCCGCGGCTCGATCACCTGCCACTCCTCGGGACTCGCCTTCAGCGACTCCTGGAAGCGCGCCATCATGCGCTCCTGCATCTGGGCCGGATCCCAGTTGCCGCGGCCTTCGCGACCGCCACGGCCCTCGCGGCCACCACGACCGCCCTCCGGGGCCGGTCCCTGCTGCGCCAGCACCACCGTCGCTGCCAGGCACAGCCCCAACAGCCACCGACTCAGTTCGCGTGTCTTCATGGCCTCTGTCTCCTGGGTTGCTTCGCTGTCTCGACACCGGCCGGGTCCAGACCACCTGGCCCCGGCGAACACCTGCTTCCACAGCAGGCACCATGCCAAGAGCCGCGCGATCGTCGTGAAAACGCCGGAAAAGGCGATCCGCGGCGCCGTGCGTGAAGTGGACCCACGCGGGCGCCTGCGGCGCCCGCGCCATGGTCCTTGGTGTTCCTGGTGTCCCCAGGGCTGTGTGCAAGTCCGGTTCTGGCACCCCTTCAGGGTGCATCGTTGGTGGGTTGGCGTTTCCGGGGGTCGGGCTCGCGCGCGACCCCCGGCTACGATCTGGCACCCCTTCAGGGTGGCCAGGCGGGCCTCGATCAGCCCTGTGGTATCTCTGGTGTCTCTGGTGTCCCGTGTGTCCCTGATCCCCAGTCCGCCGCGGTCGCCGGACTGATTCTTGCGCAGGGGGCGGTGCGGCACTGCGCAGATTCTGCGCACTTGTCAGAGGCCCGGCGGCGGCTTATCGTGCGTCTCATCCGGGCGGCCCTGCCCCCGACCTCGGGATCCGCCTCAGAGCACGGGAGTTTCCATGGCGATCGAGCTGCAGAACACGCGGGTCCGTTACGTCATCGGCGAGGACGCCCGGAACCGCCACTTCATCGACCGCCGCACCGGCGTCGACCACCTGGCGGCCCCGTCGGGGTCGGCCTGCGCCGTCGTCTGCCAGGGCGATCGTCGTGTGGACGCCACGGCGGCGGCCTGGCGCGACGGCCGGCTCTACCTCGAGTTCGCCCCGGCCGGCGTCGCGGTCGAGATCGCCGTCGACTGCCGGGCCGACGACCTCACCTTCACCGTCGCGGCGGTTCGTGGCGAGGTCGACGAGCTGCACTTCGTCAACATCCCGACGCGTCTGCAGGCGCGTCCCGACGAGCCGTTTTCGGCGACGTGCATCGCGCTGAATCTGCAGACCAACGTCGAGGAACTGCCGGGGCCGCAGGAGCACCTCCAGGCGGCCTCCTACCGGCGTTTTGGGCACGTCGGCGCGGTTGCCGGCGTGGTCGCCTCGCCGTTCGGCGAGATGCGCGGGATTCTCAAGGACCTCGTCGGCCGGGCGCCGGGCGTGCCGCATTCGCCCTATGGCGGCCCCTGGGCTCTGGACGCCGAGCGGACGCGCGGGTCGTACCTCTTCGGGGTGCCGACCGAGGCGACCGTCGATGGCTGGATCGACCTGTGCCGGCAACTCGGTTTCACGCAGATCGACTTCTGCGGCTGCCTGAACTACGGCGACTACCAGCCCTTCGCCCAGCTCTACCCGCGCGGCCGGGCCGGCGTCCGGGCCGTCACCGACCGCCTGCACGAAGCCGGCATCCTGGCCGGCCTGCACACCATGTCCTTCAGCATCAGCAAGACCTGCGACTGGGTCCACCCGCGGCCCGACCCGCGCCTGGCCAGCGAGCGCAGCTACACCCTGGCGGCCGATCTGGACGCGTCCGCCGACGAGCTGAGCCTGGTCGAGTCGACGACGGACCTGCCGGCCTACATCGGCTACTACGTCCGGCGCAGCATGACCCTGCAGATCGACGACGAGCTGATCGAGTACACGCGCCTCCCCGACGGCCAGCCCGGCGGCGTCGCCGGACTGCGCCGCGGCGCCTGCGGCACGACGCCGGCGCGGCACGCCCGCGGCGCTCAGGTGCGGCACCTCAAGCAGTGCTGGGGCTGCTTCGTCCCCGATGGCGACTCGAGCCTCTTCGGCGAGGTCGCCGACCGCATCGCCACAGTCATCAACGAGTGCGGCTTCGACTTCACCTACCTCGACGGCCTCGACGGCGCCCACGTCATCGGCGGCGAAGAGAACCGCTGGCACTACGGCGGGAAGTTCGCCTTCGAGGTCTTCCGGCGGCTCGAGCGACCGGTGATGGTCGAGATGGCCACCTTCCACCACCACCTCTGGTTCGTACGCTCACGCATGCAGGCGTGGGACCACACCATCCGCGGTCACAAGCGCTTCATCGACCTGCACACGATCTCGAACGACGGCGCCCGCCGCATGTTCATGCCCCTGCATCTGGGCTGGTCGCGGGTGCTGGCCTGGCTCGGCCCCGACCACGACGTCACCTACCGCGACGACGTCGAGGCCATGGGCTGCCGCCGCATCGGCACCGACGCCGGCTTCTCGCTCCAGCACATCACCCCCGAGACCTACGCCAAGGAGCCCTGGCTGCGCGAGTTGGCGCCGCTGATCCGCACCTACGAAGAGCTACGCCTGCAACGCCACTTCCCGGAGGCCGTCAAGGACCGCCTGCGCCAGCCCGGCGCCGAGTTCACCCTCGACCGCGATGCCGACGGCGCCTGGGTCTTCCGTCCCCGGCAGTTCGTGCCTCACAAGGTCGAGGATACCGACGGCGTCAGCAATGTCTGGACGACGACCAACCGCCTGGG
>JAAYZO010000992.1 GCA_012514865.1 Lentisphaerota bacterium
ACGCCTGGCTGAAGGCGCAGCCCGCGACGACGCGGCGGGTGACGCTGACCTGGTGGGAGTGGCGGCGGATGGCCGGCGGCGACCTGCCGGCGGCGGCGGAGGCCGACCGCGGCTGGTGGCACAACGATCCGTCCACGCCCCAGGCGCAGGCCTGGCTCAGCGCCGGCTGGGTGGTGGTCATGGCGCACTGCATCGAAGGCCGCGCCGTCTTCGCGCGTATCCGGTAAGACGTCGCGCCCCGCCGCGCCGCGGCTCTCACCATCCCCCCTCTTTGCTTTCTCTGCGTTCTCTGCGGCAACATCCCTCCAGCTCGCGAGGCGCCGGGCAGAGCAAGGCGAAGCACCGCCGGCGGCGTCTCCCTGCGTTCCGCCGGTCTGGCGCCCTGAAAGGGCATCGTTCGTCAGCCCAGGGCAGCGCCCTGGGAAAGGGACCGTTCCGCATGGCAGGCTGGAAGTCTGCGACAACGCGCCGGCAACGCGCCGATGCGGAGTCTCACGTGAGCGCGACCACGCCGCCTTGCGAGCGGGTTCGCTGTGACCCCTTCAGCCCCCTCACCGGCGAAGAACGCCGGATATAGCCAGGCGAAGCATCGCTCGCCACCGGCGTGGAGCGCGAGTGTCCACAGACGCGCACGCGTCCACGAGCTGCAACGGCATCGACAGCACGACGACGCGATGTTCCACACGAGACGTTTCCCTCCGCGCGCCCTGAAGGCGTGCCAGAACCGGACCCCCAAACAGCTCTGGGGAGAAACCGGAAACGGCTTGCTCTGAGGTCCCGTCCCGCTACCTTAGTCTGTCACGAGTTGGACAAGGGCACCATTCGACGACGGAGGGACACACTCTGCTATGAGGCTGACCCAGCAACAGCTTGAGACGCACCTCTGGGGCGCGGCGAATATCCTGCGGGGAAAGACCGCCGGGCAGGACTACAAGAACTACATCCTCTCGCTGATGTTCTACAAGAGGCTGTGCGATCAGTGGGAGTGCGAGGCCGACGAGGCCATCGCCGAGCTGGAGAAACAGCAGGGGCGAGCGTTCACGGAACCGCAGAAGGCGATCTTCAGGCGGCGCGGGGAGCACCGCTTCAGCATTCCCGAAGGGGCACGCTGGGGCGACGTGCAGGCGGCCTCGACCAACCTGGGCGAGGTCCTGACGAAGGCCATGCGCGCGGTGGCGAGCGCGAACGAGGAGTTACGCGGCGTCTTCACGGTCGACTGGAACCAGCCGGCGCCGGACGGCTCAGGGCGGCCGCTGATCCCGAATGAGGTGGTGCATGCGCTGATTCAGCATTTTGACGAGGTCGACCTGTCGAATGCGAGCGTGCCGGCAGACGTCCTCGGGCGGGCCTACGAGTACCTGATCAAGCAGTTCGCCGATGACGCCGGGGCCAAGGCGGGCGAGTTCTTCACGCCGCCGGAGGTCGTGGACGCACTGGTACGGATGCTCGAGCCGAAACCGGGCGACACGATCTACGACCCGACGGCGGGCAGCGGCGGCATGCTGGTGCATTCGGCAGAGTACCTGCGGGAGCAGGGCCACTTCGCGACGGCGGCCCAGTACTTCGCCCAGGAGATGAACTGGGGCAACGCGGCCATCGGCAAGATCAACTCGGTGCTGCATGGGCTGGAGGCGGATATCAAGGCCGGCTACAGCACCATCACCGATCCGCAGTTCACCGAGGCCGGGCAGGTGCGGAAGTTCTCGCTGGTCCTCGCGAACTTCCCGTTCTCCGACGAGTTCTGGTGGTTGAAGCCGGAACAGCAGACGGACGACAGGAAGAAGAAGGACAAGCTGAAGAAGGAGGTCTTCGGCAAGGAAGGGCACAAGGATCCCTACGGGCGATTCGGGCGCGGGACATCGTTCGCCGCGCCGCCGGCAGGTTACGGGGACTACGCCTTCATCCTGCACATTCTGGCCTCCCTTACCGGTGAGGGGCGCGCCGGGATCGTGTGTCCCCAGGGCGTGCTCTTCCGCGGGCAGCCGGAGGTCGAGGAGGAAACCGGCGAGTTCGACGAGGATGGCAACCCCAAGGTCCGGCGGCGCAAGGCCGACGATGAGCACCTGATCCGGCACGCCCTCCTCCAGGGCCGGCTGGTGGATGCCGTGATCTCGCTGCCGCTGAATGTGTTCTACGGGGCCGGAGTCCCTGCCTGCCTCCTGATCCTGCGAAAGAAGCGGCCCCGGGAGAGGCGCGACCGGGTGCTGCTGGTGTATGCCGCGCGGCATTACCGCGAGCTCTCCGCGCAGAACGAGCTGCGCCCACAGGACGTCATGCGGATCCTGGTGCACTACCACGCCTACGGCGACGCTGGAAAGGTCGCCAGTCTGGTGCGCGCGCACGGCGAACGCATCCGCCGGCAGATCGACCGTCGCGAAGAGGACGACGTGGGGCGGCTCACGGCCGAGTACCACGACGTTGCGGAGAAACTGGCCGACGTGGAGAAGAGGATCGCCGCCGCCAGGGCCGCGGTGGCGCAGGCCGAGGGAAAGACGGGCGCGGGCAAGGCCGAGATCGTCGTCTCGCAGCTCGAGCGGCAGCGCGAGAAGCTCGCGGCCAGGATCGCGGAGCGCGACGAGAAGATCGCCGAGAGTCGGCGGCGCGCGGAGAGCGACCGGCAGGATGTTACGAAGGTCGGGGAGGAGCTGGAGGCGCTGTATGCCGATCCCGATGAGCTGCTCAAGCACGCCCGCGTCGTCGGACTCGATGAGATCGCGGAGAACGAGTTCAACCTGAACATCCCGCGCTACGTGGACACCTTCGAGCCGGAGCCGCGCATCGAGGTGAAGGACGCGCTGAAGGCGCTGGCAGAGGCGGAAGCGGCGACGAAGGACGCGGAAACGCATTTGTACAGTCTGTTGACCGTGGCGGGGTATGGTGCAAAGGCTTGATGCTGCGCATTCAATCGTGGCGCGTACGGGCATCCCGGCCGGATGGAGCGACCGCGCGGTGGGAGACCTGGTGCGCATTGTGGGTGGCGGGACCCCTGATCGAAACGAGAGCACGTTCTGGCGAGATGGCACAATCCCTTGGATCACCCCAACCGATCTCACGGCCAACGTGTCCAAGTGCATCTCGGCCGGTGCCGAGTGCATCACTGAAGTTGCGCTTCGGAAATCGAACGCCACGCTCGTGCCGAAGGGCTCCATCGTCTACTCGACTCGGGGTACCGTTGGCAACATGGCGATTGCGGCTAGGCCCCTGACAAGTAACCAGTCCTGTGAGAATCTGGTGCCCCTCGATGGTGAGGCAGGCAGCGACTTCCTGTATTACCTGCTGTCTTTCGGTATCTCGGCCTTCATCCGGCTCTCCGGTGGCACCACGTTTGGGTCGATCACGCGTCGCGACATTGCACGTGTCCATTTCGCTGTCCCAGATCCCGCCGAGCAGGCGGCGATTGCGCGGATTCTCGATGCGGTGGACACGGCCATCGAGCGGACCCGGGTGGCGGTGGAGCGGGCGCGCGTGGTGCACAGGTCTCTTCTGCACGACCTGCTGGAGCGTGGCCCGTGGAAGGGACGGACCGGGAAGGACAAGCGCCCCGCGCACTGGCTTTTCCGCCGCGTCGATGAGGTCGCGGAGGTCGGTTCGGGCGTTACACTGGGGAAGGATGTCACGGGGTTCAAGTCCGTGGAGCTTCCCTATCTGCGCGTCGCGAACGTGCAGGATGGCCACCTCGATCTAAGCGAGGTCAAGACGATCCGGGTCCGTGTGGACGAGGTCGATCAGTACCGCCTCGAGGCGGGTGACGTTCTGATGACCGAGGGTGGCGATATCGACAAGCTCGGCCGTGGAGCGATCTGGGAAGGGCAGATTCCGGATTGCCTGCACCAGAACCACGTCTTCCGGATCCGTGCGAACAGAGCCCTTCTCCTGCCGGAGTTCTACTCTCTCGTGGTCGAGTCCGACATAGCAAAGCGCTACTTCATGCGCGTTGCGAAGCGCACGACGAACTTGGCCTCGACTAACAAGACGCAGGTACGCGCGTTCCGCTTCCCTGTACCCCCCGATCTTGGTGAGCAACGCGAAATCGCGAATGCCATGCAGGCGGTGAAGGCGAAGCTGGCGGGGCTGACGAACAGGGAATCGGCCCTTCGGGACCTGAAGCGTGCGCTGATGGACGATCTCCTGAGCGGCCGGGTACGGTTGGATGTGGCGAAGGTCGGGGGTGTCGGATGAACGAGTACGCGCTGGTAGAGCGGCCGATCCTCGACTGGCTGTGTGGCGACGACCTTGCCCCCTACGGCTCGCAGACCCTTCGGCCCGGGCTGTCCCGCGGCCTGGGCTGGACCTACCGCAGTGACGATGCCATGGCGGCGTACGGCCGGCCCCTGGAGGACCCGCTCGTCGAGAGCCTCCTCGTGGAGAAGCTGAAGGCCATCAACCCGGAGGTCAGGACCGATGCTCAGGCGATGATGGCCGTGTCCGCGCTGCGCCGGGCCATGATGCACCCGGACAGACTGACGGCCAATCGGCAGACGCTGGACCTGCTGAGCGACGGCGCTCGCGTGCCCCTGAACCCGGGGGAAGATGCGAAGACGGTGCAGTTCATCGCGTTCGATCCCGACAGGCAGCACCTCAACGACTTCACGGCGACGAACCAGTACTGCATCCAGGGTGTGAGGCAGTGCCGGGAAG
>JAAYZO010000017.1 GCA_012514865.1 Lentisphaerota bacterium
CGGGTCGGGGGTCGGGGGTTTCCGGGACCTGTGTTGGGCGTTGGACGTTGGGCGTTCAGCGTTGGGCGTTTCCCTTCCCGCGGGTCGGGGGTTTCCGGGACCTGTGTTGGGCGTTGGACGTTGGGCGTTCAGCGTTGGGCGTTTCCCTTCCCGCGGGTCGGGGGTCGGGCGTCGCCTCTTAAAGAGCCCGCCCCGCGCGGCCTTGGGTGAGGCCATGCGGGGCGGGCGGTGTGTTGCGGTCACAGCGGCGTCATGCCGCCGGGGTCACGTGTCTCAGAGCAGCTCGCCGAACTTCTTATAGAACTCGAGGCGGCTCTTGGCCTCGACTTCGGCGCGCTCGAAGAGGGCCTTGGCCTCATCGGGGGCCGACTTGGCCAGCGAGGTGTAGCGGCGCTCGCGCTTGAGGAAGTCCTGGAAGCTGGCGGTGGGTTCCTTGCTGTCCCACGAGAAGGCCTTCTGGCCCTCCTTGCCGGCCAGGGCCGGGTTGTAGCGGAAGAGCGGGAAGTAGCCCGACTCGACGGCGAGCTTCTGCTCTTCCTGGGTCTGCATCATGTCGATGCCGTGGGCGATGCAGGGGGCGTAGGCGAAGACGATCGACGGCCCCTGGTAGCTCTCGGCCTCCTGGAAGGCCTTGAGGGTCTGGGCGCGGTTGGCGCCGAGGGCGATCGAGGCCACGTAGACGTAGCCGTAGGTCATGAACATCATGCCCATGTTCTTCTTGCCGTAGCGCTTGCCCGAGGCGGCGAACTGGGCCACGGCGCCGAGCTGCGTCGACTTGGAGGCCTGGCCGCCGGTGTTGGAGTAGACCTCGGTGTCGAGGACCAGGACATTGACGTTGCGGCCGGTGGAGAGGACGTGGTCGAGGCCGCCGAAGCCGATGTCGTAGGCCCAGCCGTCGCCGCCGATGATCCACACCGACTTGTCGATGAAGTAGTCCGAGAGGCTCAGCATCATGCTCAGGACCGGCTTCAGGTCGGCCGAGGCGGCGCCGATGGCGGCGGGCAGGGCGGCCTGGACGGCGCGCTGGGCGGCGATGGCCTCATCGTCGGCCTTGTCCCACAGCTCCATGGCCTTGCCGAGGGCGGTCTTCAGCTCGGGGCTGACGGCGCTTTCGAGGGCCTTGCCGACGAGGATGCGGAGCTGCTCGCGGTTGCTGTCGATGGCCAGGCGCATGCCGAGGCCGTACTCAGCGTTGTCTTCGAACAGCGAGTTGCCCCAGGCCGGGCCGCGGCCGTCCTTGGCCTGGCAGTAGGGGATGGTCGGGAAGGTGCCGCTGTAGATCGACGAGCAGCCGGTGGCGTTGGCGACGATCATGCGCTCGCCGAAGAGCTGCGAGACGAGGCGCACGTAGGGCGTCTCGCCGCAGCCGCCGCAGGCGCCGGAGAATTCGAACAGCGGTTTGCGGAACTGGCTGCCCTTGACCGTGGTCACCGGGGCGCCGTCGAGGACGTTGTCCGGGAGGGCATCGAAGAACGCGGCGTTCGTGTGCTCGCCGGCTTCGCGCTCGCTCTCGAGGGTGTGGAAGACCAGGGCCTTCTCCTTGGCGGGGCAGGTCTGCACGCAGACGCCGCAGCCGGTGCAGTCCTCGATGTACATCTGGATCTTGTACTGCAGGCTGCGGGTGTTCTTGGTCTTCGAAGGGATGGTCTTGAAGGAGGCCGGGGCGTCGGCGAGGTCCTTCGGGTCGATCTGCTTGGCGCGGATGACCGCGTGCGGGCAGGAGAAGGCGCACATGTTGCACTGGATGCAGTTCTCGGGGATCCAGCGGGGCACGCGCGGTGCGATGCCGCGCTTCTCCAGGCGGCTGGTGGCCGTCGGGAGGGTGCCGTCGATGCTCATCTTCGAGACCGGGATCTGGTCGCCCAGGAGGTGCATCGAGGGCTCGATGATGTCGTGGGCGAAGGCCGAGGCGTCGGCCGGGATGAGCTGCGGGGGCTCGTACGAGGCCGTGATCGTGCTCGGGACCTTGACCTCCTGGAGGGCGTCGGCGGTGCTGTCGACGCAGGCCCAGTTCATCTTGACGATGTCGTCGCCCTTCTTACCGAAGGTCTTCTTGATGGCGCTCTTGATCAGCTCGGTGGCCTTGTCGGCCGGCAGCACGCCGGAGATGATGAAGAAGGCGGTCTGCATGACCGTGTTGATGCGCTTGCCGAGGCCGGCCTTCTCGGAGATGCTCAGGGCGTCGATGTTGAAGAACTTGATGCGGCGCTTGATGATGAGTTCCTGCATGTCCCGGGTGAGGCGGCTGAACACCTCATCGCTGGGGTACTCGGAGTTGAGCAGGAAGACGCCGCCCTCCTTGATGCAGCTCAGCATGTCGTAGCGGCCGATGTAGGCCGGGTTGTGGCAGGCCACGAAGTCGGCGGTGCCGATCAGGTAGGGCGCCTGGATCGGCTCGGTGCCGAAGCGCAGGTGCGAGATGGTGATGCCGTAGGACTTCTTCGAGTCATAGACGAAGTAGCCCTGGGCATACATGTCGGTGTTGTCGCCGATGATC
>JAAYZO010000993.1 GCA_012514865.1 Lentisphaerota bacterium
CGCGCCGGCGTCATCTGGTACCTGGTCGAGCGCGACTCCGGCGATCTCAACCCCTTCGACAGCCTGCAGCGCAGCCTCGAGAACATGCGCGGCCGCCTCGGCCTCTGACGGCACACCCAGGGCTGTTCTGAGAGTTCTGTCACCCATCCAGGGTGGCCAGGTGAGCGCTGACGCGATCTTCGACCAGCCCTGCGGCACACCGGTCACGATCGCGGCACGGCGCCTGCAACGCGGAGGTGCACCATGCCGACTCAGGAGCGTTCCGTCCGCAACAGCGTCTGCCTGAACCACCCCGACCGGCCGGCGGCACAGCGCTGCACGGTCTGCTTCAAGCCGCTCTGCGCCGAGTGCGGCCGGCCGGATGCGGTGGGCAATGTGTTCTGCTCCGACGCGTGCGCGTCGAACTTCGAGCGCACGCGCGGCAGTGTCGACGCCTGGGATGCCGCCCGACGGCGCGAGCGCTCGCGTCGTCGGCGCCGCCGGCTGGTCATGCTGGTGATTCTGGTCGTGGTGGCAGCGGCAGCCTACCGTTACGCCACCCGCCATCCCGACCGCGTCAAGGAGCTGCGTCAGAAGGCCGGCGAGGCGGTCGACGCGGTCGAGGGCGCCGCCGGCGTGCGCGGACGGTAGCCCGAGCTGACGTTGCGTGCCGCGATGTATGTGCTTGCCGGATGAGCCCTGGTCTCCTCCCCTTGGCGCTCTTGGCGGCTTGGCGAGATACTTGCCGTCCTGGGATTGTCTGGAGCGCCCCGCACGGCCGTTGCGCTTCGACAGCCGCCCCGATGGCGATGCGGCGATCGTCAGCCGCCCGCTCGAGCGCGGTCTTCAGGCCAGCGTCGGTGCTTGTCGTGAGTCATCGGCGAAGCGCTTCACGGGAAGAGGGAGTGGAACCACGAAAGGCACGAAGCGCACGAACGAGAGGACACTCGGAGAGGCGAGAGCGCGACGACCGTCCGTCAGGCGCCCGGCGCCGCCATCGACTTCTGGGGACGCATCGCCACCCCGGTCGGGCTGGTGATGACCCTGACCGGTTTCGTCACCTACCGCTTCCGCGAGACGCGCGCCATGACCATGGCGCAGTTCTTCGAGATGCGCTACTCGCGGAACTTCCGCGTCTTTGCCGGCATTATCACCTATGTATCCGGAGTCCTCAACTACGCCCTCTTCCCCGCCGTCAGCGCCCGTTTTCTGCTCTACTTCTGCGGTCTGCCCGACACCTGGCCATTCTTCGGTCTGCAGGTCTCGACCTATGCCAGCATCATGGTCGTGTTCCTCTCGGCCGCGGTCGCCATCGTCTGGTTCGGCGGTCAGCTCACGGCCATGGTGACCGACTGCGTCCAGGGCCTCTTCAGCTACATCGGCTACCTCATCATCGTCGTGGTGATCATGCTGGTCTTCTCCACCCAGCAGTTCGGCGAGGCCATGATGAACCGTCCGCCCGGCGAGTCGTTCCTCAATCCCTTCGATACCGAGAAGCTGACCGAGTTCAACATCTTCTATGTCATGATCGGCATCATGAGCAGCATCTACAGCCGCAATGCCTGGCTCGGATCCCAGGCGTACATGTGCAGCGCCGCTTCGGCCCACGAACAGAAGATGGGCGGCGTCCTCAGCACGTGGCGCGGCGGCTACACCGGCATCATGATCAGCCTTCTGGCCGTCGCCGGCTTCACCTTCATGAACCACCCCGACTTCGGCGCAGGCTCCGCCGCCGTTCAGGCCGAGCTGGCACAGCGCATCAACTGCGCCACCCCCGCCGCCACCGCCACCCTCCGCGAACAGATGACAGTCCCCATGGCCATGCGGCACTTCCTCCCCACCGGCGCTATGGGGCTGCTGGCGTCGCTGGCCATCATCATGTGGGTCAGCACCGACCAGACTTACCTGCATTCGTGGGGGAGCATCTTCATTCAGGACATCGTCCTGCCCCTGCGCCGGAAGCCCTTCACCCCGCACCAGCAGATCCGTGCCCTGCGGCTTTCCATCCTGGCCGTGGCCATCTTCGGCTTCCTCTTCAGCCTGGAGCGCCTGCTGCACCGCGGCCAGTATGCCCGCGCCGAAGACCAGGTCGCCGTCCGGAATGTCGTGCCCGGCAAGAAGCGCAGTCCGCTGATGGCGCTGATGGGTATCGACGAGCACTTCACCCTCGGCGACAAGATCCTGGCCTGGTCCGTCTTCCTCTGGTCCATGCTGCACTTCGCGATCTTCCTGATCGTCATCGTCTGGAATGTCTTCTTAGCGCCCTGGTCGACCCGCGCCTGGTTCCTCTGGTGGAAGTACTACACCCTCTGGCTCGGGCTCTTCGTCGGCGCGGTCACGACGGTC
Source organism: Lentisphaerota bacterium (assembly GCA_012514865.1). Classification (GTDB taxonomy): domain Bacteria; phylum Verrucomicrobiota; class Lentisphaeria; order Oligosphaerales; family JAFGRS01; genus JAGVUW01. Next base: position 2,326 of record JAAYZO010000993.1, read on the forward strand.
TGGTTCACCTGGGGCGGCGTCCGCGACCTGATCCGCCTTTTCCGGAGTCTCAAGACCCTCAAACGGAGCGTCCTCGACGACGGCCGCGTCATCGACCACGTGAGTGCCGATGATGTGGCCCTCGTTGAAGCCGTCGAGAACGTGCATGTGTCCGCCGCCCACGAGGCCGAGCGGAAACTCAAGGACGCCCTCGCCGCGGAGGAGAAGCGGCAGCGCGAACGCCGTGAAGGTCCCGGCAGCGCCGGCGACAGCAAGCCGTGATGACCGGGCGCCTCCGGCCGCCATCGAATGCCACCCATCGCCCCCGGCGCGAGCCGGGGGCGTTCCGGGACCTCTTGACACCGGCGCTGTCGTAGCTTAGCCTATCACCCGGAGGAACGGTGGGTGCGGGGCGGTCCGCCGTCGTCTCCGTCGAGCCGAGGGGGGCCCAGTCGACACGCGTGCATCATGATTGAACGGCACTTTCAGATTCCCTTCGTCGCCCGTCTCGCTCTGGCCGAGAAGCAGATCCAGCAGAACTACCGTCCGCTGATCGCCATACACAAGTGGTTCGCGCGGCGGCCAGGCACTCTCTTTCGGGCGCTGATCCTCTCCGAACTCGGTCGGCAGCCTGTGGAGGAGACCTACTTCCAGGGGCACGACTTCTCCGACAAGCACATCCTCGACCCATTCATGGGCGGCGGCACCACCGTGGTGGAGGCCAACCGCCTCGGCTGCAAAGTCACGGCGGCCGATATCAACCCGATGTCGTGGTGGATCGTCCGGCAGCAGATCCAGGATCTCGATCTCGATGCCTACTCACGGGCGGCAGAGGCTTTGCGGGTCCACCTCCGCCAAGAGATCGGTCATCTCTTCCAGACCCGATGCCCGAAGACCGGTCGCCTTGCCGAGGTGAAGTACTTCCTATGGGTCAAGACGACGACGTGCGGTTCCTGCGGCAAGCCCCATGACCTCTTCCCGAGCTACCTCATTGCCCAGGACGTCCGGCACACGGCGAATGTCTTCGTCTGCGTCTACTGCGGGGCGCTGTTCGAGTCTCAGGATCGAGCCCACCCTGGGCCATGCCCGATCTGCAGTCATGAGATACCGACCGACAGCACGGCGAGCAGGAACCGCACTCGCTGCCTGCACTGCCATGAGCTGATCTCCTATCCCTCGAAGGGCGTTCCGCAACATCGTCTGTTCGCGATGGAGTACCATGTCCCCAACGTCACAGGGAGGGAGTCTCGGAAGGGCCGCCTCTTCAAGGCTCCTGACGCTGACGACCTGGCACGTCTGGAGGAAGCGGCGGAGCGGCTTGCCAAGCTGGGCACACGCTTCGTCCCCGACGACGCGATTCCCAAAGGCGACGAGACCGAGAGGCTCCATCGCTGGGGATACACCTGCTACCGTGATCTGTTCAACGCGCGTCAGTTGCTTGGCCTCGAGATGAGTTGCCGCTGGATCGCATCCCATCCGGAGACACGGGTTCGCGAAGCTTTGGCGACCAACCTCTCCGATCTGCTTCGCTACCAGAACATGCTCTGCAGGTACGACCCGATGGCTCTGAAGTCGTTGGACATCTTCTCCGTCCATGGCTTTCCCGTTGGCCTGATCCAGTGTGAATCCAATATCATGGGAATCGAGGGCGCACGAGGCCTGCCCGTAGGAAGCGGCGGATGGCTCAACATCACCGAGAAGTTCTCGAAAGCGAAACGCTACTGCCAGCAGCCGTTCGAGGTCCGTCGCGACGGAAGCCGCAAGGTCGAGGTACCGATTTCCGGCGAGTGGATCGGGACGGCGCGCCGCGGCTCATCCTCAGAACACGAACGCCACGTTGACCTCATCTGCGGCGATTCGACGTCACTGCCGGGAGACTCGCTCCTGGATGGGGTCTTCACCGATCCCCCGTACTTTGGGAACGTCCAGTATGCGGAGCTGATGGATTTCTGCTACGTGTGGCTCAGGAGGCTCGTCGGGGCGACCCACCGCGAGTTCGCCGGGCGTACCACCCGGAACGCCGGCGAGCTGACTGGCAACGTCAACATGGGGCGGGACCTCGTGCACTTCACGGAAGGCATGTCGGCGACCTTCCGCATGGCTGCCGCGCGCCTCAGGCCGGGTTCGCCGCTGGCGTTCACCTTCCACCACAACAGGCTCGAAGCCTACGTCCCTCTGGCGGTTGCGATCCTGGACGCCGGGCTTGCCTGCTCTGGCTCGTTGCCGTGTCCGGCTGAGATGGGCGCCTCCATCCACATCAACGGGACCGGTTCGTCCATCGTCGACACCGTGTTTGTCTGTCGACAGACCGGCCTGGTGCCACGGCGGTGGATCGTGGAGACGGCGACGGATCTTGCGGCTGTAATCCGGGAGGAAGTCCAGGCCCTGGCAGAGGGAGGGCTCAAGGCCACCCAGGGGGACATCCGCTGCATCGCCTACGGCCATCTGACCCGCCTGGCGGTGTGGAACCTGCGCGCCGGCTGGCGGCGCGATCATGCGACCCCCGCGAGGATGGCCGCCGTGCAGTCGTGGTACTCTGGCTTCGGCGGCCTGGCGGCGGTCCTGGCGGCCCTCGAGAAGTGCTTCGCAGACGCACCGGCGAGGCAGGACTGGGAGCCAGTGGGCATGGTACGCGATGCTTCGGGAAGTGGCTATGAGATACCCTTTTGAGGCGACTCCGGACGCCGTGCTGAGAGATCCCGACGCCTACGTGGACGCGGTCTTCTCAAGTCTGGTCTCAGACTTCCTCGTCATGCCGAAAGGCGATGGCTTTCTGGAGTATGCCGTGTTTGCCTCTGGCTACGAGGCACTCAAGAGCGCGACTCGGGGGTTCGCAGACTTCGCGCCGGATGCGGTTCTCGGTGCGGTGCTGGAACGTCCCGTCGCGCTGATCGTGCTTCGGGCGATCCTCGGATTTACGCCGCCAGAGTGGGCCTGGGTCGCGTCGAGCCGCACCTCTGCAGCCATACCGCAGAATGCTGCCCGGTCGCTCGACCGGAGAATCCGGACGGCACCTGACCAGCCCCTGAAACCGGGCGAGACCACCCGCGCCAGGATCGCAGCTCTGGTCAAGACGGCCTGTGACCTCATCGCCGAGGGATGTCCTCAAGTTCCTCCAGACAAACTGCACCGCTTCTGCAAGGCTGACGGCCTGGAAGGGCTTGACTCCGTCCGACAGCTTTCCAGTCTTGGCGTGCCCCATGCGATGCTGCTCTACGAGCGCTTCCTCGGCAGGCCATTTGCCGGCCATCGCGATTCTGTCAGCGAGTTGGTCGGCGACGGGCTGGAGACTGCGATCGAGGAGCATCTGGTTGCTGCCGGTGTCACCTTCCGCAAGACCAAGCGGGCCGAGCGCCTGGCAGGTTTTGAACAGGCTCCCGATTTCGTCGTTCCCGACGAGTTTCATCCTGCCGTGGTGATCGAAGCGAAGCTGACTGAAGATGACGGCACGGCCCGTGACAAGGCCACCCGCATCATCCGCCTGTGCGACATGTCTGCGCAGCGCTCGCGCGAAGGCAAGCAGGCCTACCAGGTGGTTGCCTGTCTGGCAGGAAGGGGCTTCGGCGTCCGCCGCGAGGACATGCGCCAGATGATCGTTCGTACCCAGGGTAAGGTCTTCACGCCGAAGACGCTGGACCGGCTTGTCGATTGCTCTGATCTCCAGCGCTTCCGCACGCGGCGGTAGCACCACGCTGATTACGCCGACTCGGGTGGGCGACAGCCAGAACGCGGCGAGCGAGGGGGTAGGCACCGCGTCGCCGATGAACCAGGTCCACGGTCGCAGCCGCCGACTACCTCAGGTCATCCTGGTTTCCATGTGCCTCAGCCCGGCCGGATAAGCGCCGAAGATGCCCGCGATAACGGGGCCGGTCTCTGGGAGGCCGGGTGGCCTTGGCCCCGGCCTTCTTGACTCTCTATTCCCTTTGCGCTCTTGGCGGCTTGGCGAGAGAGAGTCCGGGGCTTTCTTCTGCGCTTGGCCGGGCGGCCGGGCCGGCGCCGAGGCGGGACGCCTCGAGGTTGGATACAGAGAGGCAAGGTATCTCGCCAAGCCGCCAAGAGCGCCAAGACGAAGGAAGGGGAGAAGGCAAGGACCCAGACCCAGGTCTAGCCTGACCACTTCACGCGCCGCATGGCGGCTCGTGAACAGGTTACCCTTCGGGCTTCAAGGCGAGGCCTGGACGTCGGCGCCGGGTTCGCCGACCAATGCTGTGGCGGGCTCGGCCGTTAGGTGGGCAGAGGCCCAGGCGGCGCCGTGGTCGCCCGTGGGGCCCCATCGGCGCAGCCTCCAGGAGATCGGCCTCTTGTCCTCACATCGCGACGAACCCTCTTGCGGGGCACCGGCCGCCGGCCGTTGCGGCGACCGACTTACGGCACCACCCGCGCCGGCGGCCCCGTCGGCACGCCACTGCCGTCGTGCCGCGGTTCTTGCCGTCGTCCTGGCGTCTGGCGCTATCCTGCTGGGCGCGTCCTGGTGGCAGCGGCGCGTCCCGGGTCGGCCTCTGGGCACGTCCGGCGGTGATGCTGTCGCGGCTGCCGCCCTTCCCGCCGGGGCGGTGGCGGTCACCGTGACGGCCGCGACGGAGGCCACGGCGCCCTTTGCGATCCAGGGCAGTGCGAGCTCGCCGGGCGGTCTGGCGGCGGTGCTGGCGGATGGCTACGGTGACAAGGACCGCCTCCTGGGGCGGCTGCGCCTGCCGGTCGACCTCGGTGCGGCCGGGTCCTGGCGGCTCTGGGTGCGGGCGCGCTGGGCCGACTCCTGCGGCAACTCGCTCGACCTCGCGGTGGACGACGGCCCGGCCGTGACCATCGGCCAGGACGGCGTCTACGGCCTCTGGCACTGGGTCGACGCCGGGGTCTTCGAACTCCCCGCCGGTCGACGGGTGGTGGAGTTGCGTGAGCGCGAGGACGGGGTTGCGGTCGACCAGATTCTGGTCTGTCCGGCCGATATCGGCTACCTCCCCACCGGCCCCATCCTCGAGGGCGGCCGCGAGGGCGCCGGCCTGCGGCGCTTTGCCGATGCCTTCGACCGTTCGCCGGGCCACGGCAACACCGGCTGGGGTTTTGACTCCGAGGCCTGGTCGATCGCCTTCTCGCTGGATCCGAACCGTTTGCCCCTGCAGTATGCCCTGTCGGTGACGCCGGCCGCGTCCGGCTGGTCCCGGGCCTGGGTCGACGGGCCGCCGTGGCGCGGTGCGCGTCTGGCGGCCAGTGTGCGTCTGGAGTCGCCCTCGGCGCAGGTCGCGCTGGGTCTTGGCGAGGGTGCCGGTGCGGTGGGCGTCGTCCTCGGTGCCGGTGAGGGCTCCGAGGCCCTGCCGGAAGGGCACTTCCTGCGGCCGGCCGGCGTGACTCTGGAGCCGGGTCAGTGGTATCGCGTCGAGGTGGAGCGTTGGGCCTGGACGCTACGCGTCTGCCTGGACGGTCTTGAGGTGGCGCGGTACGACGCGGTGCCGACGGCCGAGGGCGGCCGCCCGACCCTGCTGGCGGCCGGCGGCGCGGCGGTCGTCGTCGACGACGTCGCGGTGGTGGAGATCCCCTGGGTCGCGGAGGATGGCGCCGACTTCCAGGCGGCGTGGTCGCCGGAGGACGGCGCCCGCTGGTACCGCCCGCGGCGTTCCGGCGGGGCGTGGGCGCTGGCCGGCGTGGCCGGAGCGGTGCGGCTGGACACCGCCCCCTGGCCGGTGCGTGAGGTCGTCGTGACGGGCGTCGGCAAGGGCGCCCGCGGCGCGGTGGTGCCGGGCGCTGTCGCCGAGGCGTCTGATGGGGGCGTGCGCTGGCGTCTGGGGCCGGAGGCCGCCGCGACGGCCCTGCGTCTCGAGGCTGCGGCGGCCTGCCGGCTGCGCCGGGTGGCGGTACGCCTGGGCCCGCCCGAGGAGCCCGACGACGTCATCTTCGGGCCGTATGCCTTCAGTGCCGCGGAGGTCCCCGACCTGGCCGACTAC
>JAAYZO010000994.1 GCA_012514865.1 Lentisphaerota bacterium
GGAGCCTTCAGACTGAGGAGCAGGGAAGGCAAGAGAACAGAAAAGCAGCGCAGCACCTTGACGGCCCACATAGAAGGGCGAGTGTCCACAGACGCGAACGCGTCCACGAGCCGGGGCGGCATCGGCAGCACCACGCCACGACGTTTCATGCGAGCCAGCGGCGCGGGACGCGCCTGCTGATACCGCAGGTGACCTCGTAGGGGATCGTCCCGAGAATGCCCGCGATCTCCTCGACGCGGATCTCGTCGTCGCCCTGCCGGCCGATGAGGACGGCCTCGTCGCCGACCTGCGCCTGGGCCTCGGGGCCGAGGTCGACCGTGATCTGGTCCATCGAGACCCGGCCCGAGACCCGGTAGCGCCGGCCGCCGATGAGGACGGGGGCGCGGTTCGAGAGGGCCCGCGGGTAGCCGTCGGCATAGCCGATCGGGAGGGTCGCCACCAGGGAGTCGTCGACGGGCACCGCGTAGGTGCGGCCGTAGCCCAGGGTGGTGCCGCGCCGGACGCGTTTGACGAAGACGACACGGGTGCGCAGCGACAGCGCCGGCCGCAGGTCGTCGGCGAATGTACAGCCCGGCCCGGGCGGGTAGCCGTAGACCATGATCCCCGGCCGCACCAGGTCGAGATGCGACTCCGGCAGGTCGCAGACGGCGCTGCTGTTGGCCATCGACCACAGCGGCACGCGCACGCCGGCCTCTGCGACGGCCTGACGCAGCGCCAGGAGCCGGGCGACCTGCCCGCGGGCGAAGGCGCGGTCGGGCTCGTCGGCCGTCGGGAAGTGGCAGAAGACGCCGTCCAGCTCGAGGTCGGGGCAGCGGGCGATGTCGAGGATGACCCCGAGGGCCTGTTCCGCGGGGTGCACGCCGACGCGGCCCATGCCGGTATCGACCTCGACGAAGACGGGGCTGCGCCGGCCGGCCTGACGGCTGGCCGCGGCGACGGCCGTGGCCAGGCCGGTTTCGCTGATGGAGGCAGTCAGGCCATGCCGGACGATCGCGGCAGCCTCGTCGGGCAGGACATTCCCGAGCAGGACGATCGGGCGGTCGATGCCGGCCTGGCGCAGCTCGATGCCCTCCTCGACGGTCGCCACGCCGAAGCGGTCGACGCCCTCGGCCTGGCAGAGCCGCGCCACCGGCACGGCGCCATGCCCATAGGCGTCGGCCTTGACCGCCACCAGGAGGCGCGGCGACGGCCCGACGGCCCGCCGCACGACGGCGAGGTTGTGGCGGATGCAGGCCAGATCGACGACGGCTTCCGTCGGTCGCGGCATGGGCAGTGTCCTCCGTCAGGTCTTCGCCGGACCACGTCACGCAGCGCCTGGCGGCCCGAGAGCAGGCCGCCCTTCAGGCCTCGAGGGCGTCGACCAGGGGCGCGGCGCCGAAGCGCAGGGCGTCGGTGGTCGGCAGGCCGGTGCGGCGCGCCGTTTCGTCGACTGCGGCGCGGGCGGCATCGGGGTCCATGTGGCCGGTGTTCAGGGCGATGCCGATGGTGCGGGCGGCCGGCAGAGCGCCGCCGGCACGGGCGATGTCCTCATAGAGCCGCGCCACCTGGTCCAGGGGCGGTATGCGCACCCAGGTGTTGCGGCTCTGGGTGTCGGTGCCGGCGCGGTGGCAGAGGACCAGGTGGGTCGGGCAGGTGCCGCGCATCAGGGGCAGGGTGGCCGAGCTGCCGGGATGCAGGATGGAGCCCTGGCCCTCGACCACGATCAGGTCATGATCGGCGACCTCCATGACCGCCTTCTCCACGGCACCGCAGGCGTAGTCGATCTTGATGGCATCGAGAGGGATGCCCTTGCCCCAGATGGTCATGCCAATCTGGCCGGTCGCCACGAACTCGGTCCGCCAGCCGCGCTGGCGGGCTTCGCGGACGATCACCAGCCCGGCGCTCATCTTGCCGCAGGCCATGTCGGTGCCGACCATGAGGAGGCGGCGGTTGGGCAGAAGCCGCGCCTGGCCGCTGCCGACGCCGAGGCCGGGCGGCTCGCGGCGGATGTCCCAGACGAACTGCCCCGTCGCAAGGCGCGGGTAGCGCGTCGCCAGGACGTCATGCAGGCCGTTGACCAGCGACAGGCCCAGCGACACGGCCTCGTCGAGTTCCGCAAGCCAGGCCGCCGGCAACAGCCCGCCGGAGGGCGCGACGCCCAGGACCAGGACCTCGGCGCCGAGGGCCCTGGCCTCCGCTACGCTGGCGACGACCGGGGCGTTGCGCGGCATCGCCACCACGTCGCAGACCGTCTTGCCGGCGTGCTGTGGGTCGATCACGCAGACGACCGGGTTGGGCGAGAAGCGCAGGATGCCGTAGCCCATCTTCCCGTGGCTGTCGCCCAGGAAGCCGTTCATGAAGATGGCCAGGGGCTGTTCGGGTCTAAGCATGGTTGAGACGCGCTCCGTGGCCGGGTGTGGCCGGTGGCTGCACGACGCCGTCGACCAGGGCGGCGCCCTGCGCCGGGTCCTGTCGCAGGTTCAGGTGCGAGTCCAGGTCGATGTGATCGAAGAGAGCGCCGATGGCGGCGCCGGCGCTGATCGATACGGATGACTCGCTCATGCAGCCGATCATGGTCTGCAGGCCGTGCGCGCGGGCGGCGGCGACGAGGCGCAGGGCCTCGGTCAGGCCGCCGGTCTTCATCAGCTTCAGGTTGATGCCGTCGACGCGGTCGGCGAGCTTCGGGACATCGCTGGCAAGAGAGCATGACTCGTCGACGAACAGCGGCAGCGGTCGCGAGCGGAACAGCTCGGGGAGCTGGTCTTCGGCGCCCTGGGGCAGGGGCTGTTCGACGTAGGCGACGCCGCGCTCGGCGAGCCAGGGCATCATGCGGCGGGCGCCGGCGAGGTCCCAGCCGCCGTTGGCATCGACGCGCAGGCCGACGTGGAACGGCCTGGCAGCCTCGGCGGCGGCGAGGAACGAGGCCTGGTCGGCCTCGATGCCGGCCTTGTTGCCAAGCTTGATCTTGAGATGACGGCAGCCCGTGCGGCGCAGCATCTCGGCGGTCTGCTCGCGCACGACCTCGGGCGGGTTGATGCCCACCGTGATGCTCGTCGGTACCGCCTGGCGCGACAGGCCGAACAGCCGCCACAGCGGCTGCCCGCAGAGCTTCCCGAAGCGGTCCCAGAGCGCCACGTCGAGGGCCGCCATGACGCGCGGACGCAGCCCGGCAAGGCGCGCCCGCCGGTCGATCTCGCTGATGGCCAGGGCGCCCATGCTGTCGTCCCAGAAGGCGCGCAGATCGGCCATGCCGGTGTCGCAGGTCTCGCCGCCGGCGACGTTGGTGCCCGCCAGCTCGCCGACGCCGGTGAAGCCGCCGGCGCTGACCGAGACGAAGAGGTTCTCCGAGACGGCCGTCACGCCGCGGCTGATCGCCAGGGCGTAGATCTTCGGCAGAACTCGGCGTTCGAACGAGAGCTGCATGGCGGCGCCTGCGCTGTTCCTCGGTGCGGGACACTCCCCGGCCAGGTTGGGCTGTACTCTAGCGTGCCCCCCGGGGCTGTCCAGACGCCCGGACCCGCCGGCCCGGGCGCGCCGAAGCGAGCGGAAAGGGACCCAAGCGACCCAAGGGACCCAAGTCGCGATAGGCATCGCCAGGTTTCGATAGGCATCGGCAGGTCTCGACAACCCCCGCCAGCCCGCGCCCGGCAGCGCCACTGGACGCGCTGCACCACGCTGGGTCGCGGCTCGCGCGACCTACTCGTCGGGCGTGCTGCCGGGAGTGGGCGCCACGAGCCGAGTGGCGTCCTTTCCCCCCGGGAACGCCACTCTCCCGAGTGGCTCCGGTTCTGCCAATCAGGAGATTGGCGCGCCCAGGCCGGGCGCCGGTGGGCGGCGCCCGTGGGTCGCGCTCGGCTCGCGCGACCTACTCGTCGGGCATGCTGCCGGGAGTGGGCGCCACGAGCCGAGTGGCGCTCTGCTGGGCGCGCCGAGCGTCGGCTCGGCATCTTCCGGGCGCCGGTGGGCGGCGCCCGGGCGGTCCACGGACGGCGCCGCGGACCCACGTGGCCCGGCGGCGCCCGTCCTCAGGGCCGGTTCACTCGGCCGCCGGGATCACCGCGATCTCGCGCAGCCAGAGGATGTTCGGCCGGCCGGCGGCGCCGCCGCCGGCCTCCTGCTCCAGACGCAGGGCGGTGGCCTCGACGGGCGCCCACTCGAGGCGGTCGCAGGTCCGGTCGCCGAGGTCGACGCCGCGGGCGACCTCCTGGAGGCCCTGGGCGGTCTGGGCGAGGACGCGGAAGCGGCGGGCGCTGTAGAAGCGTCCGTCCTCGACATTCCAGAAGATCATGGCCCCGGCGATGCGGCGGGGCTGGTCGAACCCGAGGCTGA
>JAAYZO010000140.1 GCA_012514865.1 Lentisphaerota bacterium
CTGGAGGTCGACTTCGTGCTGGTGGCAGATCAGGGAGGCTGACCTGACCCGGTTCAGCGACCGGCCTACGGTGGGCACTGCGGGTCATGCCGGAGGGTAGGCGCGGCGATGAAGACAAGATCTGACTGCAGGTCCTGGCCAACCAGAAGAGCGGCTGATCCTACCCGGTCACGGGGTGGGTACGCCGGGTTCTAAGGGCAGGTAGGCGCGGATCTGAGCGCCGGACCTGGAGGCCGGTCCGGGCGGCCCACATGGGCGGCATGAACGGTGGACTTGACCCATAGGCCACTTGTCCGCGCCGGTGGCGGCCGATTCTCCGCTTGAGGCAGGCGCCGCGCCGGCACGGGTCTGCGTCAGCCTGCCCGGCGCTCAGTACCTAGCCTGATAGGCTTTTCGCACCGCGCGTTCGGCGCCGATCCCAACATCTGCCTCACCCATCCGATCCGGGCCCCACTTGGATACTGTATCGTAGTTCAGGGTAGGGGATGAATTTGCGGGAAAAGAGAGATCCTGGTTCAGTGTTGGAAGCAACGAACAACCGACACGGAAGGCAGGATCTCAATGGGACACATTATAACGGTTATCGTGGATGGATGCGAGTTACGCGAGATTGCGCTGGACTTGGGCGACGCGGGGTGGGACCAGCGGTTGGTGGAGGGGCTGCAGGGGATCGGGCAGGAGGTGGCGACGGTGGTGCTTCGACGGGAGGATGAAGCACTGCGTCGGCAGGTGCCGGCCGAGTGGCAGAACCTGGGGCGAGAGCGGCGGCAGTTGGAGACGTTGGTCGGCAAGGTGACGATCAGGCGGCGGGTCTACCGAGACGAGCAAGGGGTACGGCACAAGCCGTTGGATGCGGCGTTGGGGCTGACGGCCTACCGGCGGGGGACGCCCAGCTTGGAGCGGATGGCGGCCTATCTGGCCAGCGGCACGAGCTACCGGCGGGCGGCTGAGCAGTTGGGCTGGATGGTGGGACGGCGGGTGAATGCCACTCGCATCCAGCGCTCGGTGTGGACCGTTGGGCGGGCGCTGACGGCGCACGAGCAGGCAGAACGGGCGGCGGTCTTCGAGCGGGGCGAGGTGCCCCCGGAAGGGCAGCTGGAGGCCAAGATCCTCTTTGCCGAGGCGGACGGGGTGTGGATCAGCCTGCAGCGGGAAAAGCGGCGGGGTGCCGAGGTGCGGGTGGGCATCCTCTACACGGGCAAGCAGCCGCTGGGCAAGGGACGCTGGCGGTTGGCGGACAAGACGTGTGTCACGGCGTTGGTCAAAGACAGTCAGGAATGGCAGGAACTCATGTTGTTAGCCGCTTTCGGTCACTACCACCTGAGCGGCACCGAGCGAGCGGTGCTCAACGGTGATGGCGCCGAATGGGTGCGCCACAGCCTGGATCGGCTCGAACTGCCCGTGCTCTTCCAGTTAGACCGCTTTCACATCTTCCGCGCCGCCCGCCAGGCCGGGCCCGCTCTGCCGGCCTTGGCCCGGCTGGCCTGCCGGGAGGGGCTGCCGGCGGTCGAGCCGCAGTTGCACCAGCTCATCCGCCAGGCACGGCCGGAGGAGCAGCCCAAGCTGCTCGAGTTCTATGACTACCTCAGACACAACGCCGATGCCTTGATCGACTACCGCCTGCGTCTCAATCTGCCCCTACTGCCCCACGCCGGCCTGGGCGCCATCGAGGGCAATGTCGACAAACTGGTCGTGCAGCGCCTCAAGGGCCGCGGTATGAGCTGGCGTCTGGCCGGCGCCAAGGCCATGCTCGCCCTCTGCCGCCACCGCCCTGCCCTGCGCTCACAGACCCTAACCCCCAGGTCAGCGCCCCCGTTGGCGCAGACCAACCGCCCCCTGAACTGCCAGCGCCCCTCCGACGACGACCGTTGGCTCCAGGCTTCCGTGCCGCTCTTGCATAGCTCAGACGAGAACTCGCCCCTGGGACGAAAGCTCCGCGGCATCGTCAACGGTCAACCAGGACTCGCTCGCTGAGTCCTACCCTGAACTTCTTGACAGTAACC
>JAAYZO010000995.1 GCA_012514865.1 Lentisphaerota bacterium
ACGGAGGGCCGCGATCGACTGGCGAGCTTCGCGACCGACGGCCGGCATCTGCTCTTCGCGACCCTGCGGCCGATCCCGGGGCCTGAGGGTGCCCTGCGCGTCGCGGCGGTCTCCGAGGTTCTTCTGCGGGCCGTGGTCGTCCTGGCGGGCCTGGCGCTGGGGCTGGCGCTGCTGCGTTCGAGCGGTTCGCGTCGGGCCGTGGTGATCGGTGCGCTGTTTTGCGCCGGGCTCCTGGCGGCGGTCTTTGTGCCGAGTCTGTCGCGGGCCTGTCTGAGCAACGCCGCCGTGGCGGCGGGCCTGGTGGTGCTGGTGCTCTGGGCTCTCTGGCATCTCGTCGTGGTGCGGCCGCGTGACCCGCGCCTGCAGGCACGCCGTCAGGCCCGCGAGGAACACCGCGACGCCCGTCGCGACGGGGCTGTCCCGCCGCCCATGGCGACTCCCCCCGCCGCCCCGCCGGCGGCGCCCGCGGCCGCCGCCGCGGCGCCGCTGTCCCCGCCGCCGCCCGCGGATGGCAAGCCCGACACGGACCAAGCCTGAGGAGGGCCCGACCATGCGAGCACAGACCTCCTCCTTGCCCTGGCGTCTCGGACTCAGCCTGTGGGCTGTGCTGGGCGGCCTCGTGGCCTGCCTGGCGGCGGAGCCGCCCGGCCGGCGCGACGCGCGCGTGTCCGGCGTGGACGCCCTGACGGTCCCGCCGGGATGTCCTGTCATGGCGCCGCCGGTCGAGCGCGAGCTGCGCGTGCCCTTCGAGGCCCTGCCGATCCTCCTGGAGGGCGACACCGACCACGTCCTCATGCCGCGTCAGGAGTTCGAAGCCCTGCGCGACCAGGCGGCCCGTCAGGCCGCGGCCGCATCGCCGCGGCCGGCGCTGCTGATCGGCGCCGAGGTCGAGATCGCGGCCGAGGCCGAGCGCGCCGTGATCCGCGCCCGCCTCCATGCCAGCGTCCTTGCCGACGGCCTGCACCTCCTGCCGCTGAGCTTCTCCGGTGTCGGGCTTCGCCGTGCCGAGGCGGTCAACGGGGTCGTCGGCGCGGCGCCGCCGGCCCTCGGGCGGCTGCCTGACGGCCGCCTCGGGCTGATCCTGTCCGGCCAGGGCGACCACACCCTCGCCATCGAGGCGGTGGCGCCGTTGCAGACCACCGCGGCGGAGCAGGTCCTGGACATCGGCCTGCCGACGCCGCCTGGGACGCGCGTGATCCTGACCGTCCCCGGCGATGTCGAGATCCGCGGCGGCGCCGCGGTGATCGCGCGGCGCAGCGCCGACGACGGCGCCACGACGCGGTTCGAACTCACGCCGGGCGCGGACCGCCTGACGGTCGTCATGAGCCACAACCGCCGGCGGCAGGGCGCCGAGCGCGCCGTGGTGGCCCGCACCATCCTCATCGACGAGGTCACGGAGGCCTACGAACGCCTCCATGCCAGCGTCGTCTTCGAGGTCTTCCACCAGGCCGCCGACGTCTTCCGCATCGCCCTGCCGGCCGGTTTCGAGGTGACCGCAGTGACCTCGCCGCTGCTGTCGCGCTGGGCCGTTCAGCCGGAGTCGTCCGGTCAGCTCATCGAGGTCTTCCTGCGCCAGGCCGTCACCGAGCGCGTCGTGCTGCATCTCAGCGCCCTGCGTCTGCGTCCGGCTCTGGACGACTGGCGTCTGCCGCGGCTGGAGCCCCGCGATGTCGCCGGCCAGGTCGCGGTGGTCGGGGTCATGCTCGAGCAGCGCCTGCGCCTGCGCGCGCTGGGCAGCAGCGGTGTCATCCCGATTGACCACGCGGCGCTCGTGCAGGCCCTGCCGCCGTCGCTGGCGGGCGCGGACCCCGGCCGCCCGGCGGCCCGCACGGTCTTCGCCGCCTACGCGCCGGCCGAGGCGTTCGCGGTGCACGGGCAGTTCGAACGGCCGCCGGCGGATCGGCAGGTCACCGACAACCTCCTCCTGACCCTGCGCGAGCGCGGCCTGGCCCTGCGCGGCGGTCTGACGGTCCTCTCGGCGCACGAGCCGCTCTTCGATCTCGAGTTGGAGGTTCCGGCCGGCTGGGATGTCACCGGCGTTCGCGCCGAGGATGGCACCCCCTGGCGGTTCGAGCACGACGATGGCGCCGATAGCCTCCCGGGGCGTCTCCTCGTGCACAGTCCCAAGGCGATCGAGCCCGGCCTGCCGCAGACCGTGGTGATCGATGCGGTGCAGGTGCCGCCGGGCTGGCTCGAGCCGTGGCAGGAGCAGCGCCTGGCCCTGCCGGCGCTACGACTGCACGGCGCCACCAGCCACAGCGGCGCGGTGGCCGTGCAGGTCGCCGACGACCTGCACGTCCGCCCGGAGGCCCTGCAGGGCCTGACCCCGCTGAACGAGAACGAGAAGGACACCGTCGGCCTGGGCGGCGTCGCCACGGCGCTGGCCTTCCGCCACGAGTCGGAGGCCTATGCGGCGACGCTGGCGGTGACCCGCGTGGCGCCGCGCCTGACGGCCGAGACCTGCTCGTTCTTCCGGGTTGAGCCCGATGCGCTGATGTGTGAAGCCGAGGTCACCTATGCGGTCACCGAAGCCCGTGTCGAGCATGTCGAGCTGAGCCTGCCGCTGTCGACGCCGCGGGCTCTGTCCATCCGCGGCCTCGGCGATACCTCTATTAAGGAATATGTCAGCCAGGACGACGCGGCGGCGCGGCGTTGGCGGGTCGATCTGGCGCAGCCGGCGAGCGGCAGCGTGCGTCTGGCGGTCGCCTTCCAGGTGCCGTTCGACACGGCGGCCGGTGCCGAGGTGGTGCTGCCGCTGGTGCGGGCCGAAGGTGTGGCGTACCAGTCGGGCTTCTGGGCGGTCGAAGGCCACGCCGATATGGATGTCCAGGCCGAGCACACCTGCCGTCGTGCGGATATCGGCGAGCTGGCGGGTGCCGAGTACCAGCCCGGCCCGCGGCTGCTGGGGGCGTTCCGTTTTGTCGGCGATCCCCCGGAGGCACGACTGCGGGTGCGCCGGCCGGCCGGGTGTCCGCTCCCGGAGGCCATCGTCCAGCAGGCGGGTGTCCTGACCGTGCTCTCGACCGCCGGCCGGGCCCAGTCGCGCGCCGCGTACCGCCTGCGTGCGAAGGCCCTCTATCTTGAGATCGAGCTGCCCGAGGCCAGCGAGCTGTGGTCGGTGACTCTCGACGGCACGCCGGTCGCGCCGCAGCAGGAGGGCGGCCGGGTCCTCGTGGATCTCTCGGCGGCCGGGCCGGCAGAGCGCGTCCTGCAGGTGGTCTACGAGACGCCGGTGGCGACGCTGTGCGGCCTCGGCCGCCTCGCCCTGCAGGCGCCGCGGCTGCTCTTCCGGCGTCGCGCTGAGGGGCCGGGCGAGGAGGTCCCCCGCGCCGATATGCTCTGGGAGGTGTACCTCCCGCAGGGCTACGAGGTCCTGCGGACCGCCGGAACGGTGGCGCCGACGACTCGTCTCGGGGCTCGACCGCTGGCCGTGTCCTTCTGGCGTCAGCTCTGGCGGCTGGGCGGTGGCGCCGACTTCCGCCACGGCCTGCTCGGCGGCTGCATGGCAACCCTGCAGTCAAGCCACGAGCGCGCCCGCCAGATCAGCCAGGACAGCATCGCCAACGAGAAGATGTACGGCGCCCCGTCGGTCCTGGCGAGCGAACTCGACGAGGTGGCCGCCACCCGGGCGGCCGGTCGCGCCGACGCCGACGCGGACGCCCTCGTGGCGGCGCCGGCCGCGGCCAAGGCCAGGGCCAAGGACAAGGGCCAGGCCGGCATGGGCGCCGGGATGCCGGGGGCCATGCGGGACGGCATGGCGGCGGAGTCGGCCGACTCGCGGCCGCGTCGTGGCCTGGAGGGCGCGCGCAGTCTGGCCATCGACCTCGGGGCCGAGGGTTCCCGGCTGACGTACCGGAGCCTCGGCGATCGCCCGGCCCTGCGGCTGCTTCTGGCGGAGCGCCGTCGGCTGACCGCGCTGTCCTGGTGCGTCGGGGTGGGGCTTCTGGTCCTGGGCTTCGCCTGGGCGCGCCGCGAGCCGCGACGGCTGGGGCTGTACCAGGTCGCACTCCTGGGCCTGGGGACACTCCTGCCGGCGTTGCCGGGCGGCGCGGCCTGGACGGGGCTCTGGAATGCGGTGGTGGTGTCCGGGCTGCTGCTCCTGGCGGGACACGGGCTGTCGCGGCTGGCGTCGCGGCTGTCGGCAGGCGGCCGGCGGAGGGTCCCCGCGGTGGTGCTGGCCGTGCTGGCCGTGGGGCTTGGGCAGTGGCCGCTGGACGGGCAGGGCGCCGAGGCGCCGACCGCCCCGGTGGTGGTCGAGGGCGTGCCCCTGCACGCGCCGCTGCGGCTGCCGCGGGAGGCCCTCATCGCGCCGTTTGATCCAGGCCAGGCCGCGGGCGAAGGCCGTGACCTGCTCGTGCCGCGGCACACTTGGGAGGCGCTCTGGCGCGCTGCCAATCCCGACCCGTATCGCCATCCGGCGCCGCTGTCGTATGCCCTCACCGAGCTGCGTCTGGCGGGGACCCTGAGTTCCGCCGAGGCGCTGACGCTGACCGGCACCCTCCTCGTCGACAGCTTCACCGACGGCCCTCTCGAGGTGCCGCTTGCTCTCGATGGCGCCGTCCTGACGCGGGCGGTCCTCGACGGCCATCCGGCGCCGCTGCGGGCCCTGCCCGCGGCGCGGATTGAGCCGCTGACACCCGCCTCGGCGCTGCCGCCGGTGCCGCAGGGGATGGGCCTGGTTCTGCCGGGCCGCGGTCGGCACGCCCTCGAGCTGACGCTGCAGGTCCGCCTCAGTCGTGAGGGCGGCTGGCGCGTCGCCGCGGGTCGGCTTCCGGCGGCGGCCATCACAGCCCTGGACCTGCGCGTGCCCGATGCCGGCAGCGAGGTCCGCCTGGGCGGCCTGCCCGACCGCGCGGTCTACGACGCCACGACGGCTGACCAGGTCATTCGCACGACCCTCCCGGCCGATGGCCGCCTCAACCTGCGCTGGCGGCCGCGGGTGGCCATGGGCCAGGCCGACGCGGCGCTGACGGCGAGCACGCAGGCGACGGTCGACGTGCTGGAGGACCGCCTGCAGGCGACCTGGGCGATCGAGCTGGCATTCCGGCAGGGCGACAGCCACGCCTTCAGCCTCGACCTCCCGAGCGGCTACCGCATCGAGAGTATCACCGGCGGGAATGTGCGCGGCTGGCAGGCCACCGCGGGCCCCGGCGCGACCCGCGTCGAGGTCAGCCTGCAGCAGGCCGCCCGCGGCCGTGAGGAAGTTCTGGTGCAGGCCTGGGGGCCGCTGCCGGCGTCATCCGCCACGGCTGACGCCCCCATGGACATCCCGGTGCTCAGCGTTCCCGCGGCCTCGCGCCATGTCGGCCGGATCCTGATCCGACATAGCCCGGCGCTGGCCCTGCGCGTCGAGGCCCTGGAGGGCGTGCGGCGTATCGACACCCCGGCCGAGACAGCGGCGCCGGTGCGGTCCAGTCCGCTGGGGGCGCGGCCATTCCAGGCCTTCGAGTTCCTCTCGAGGGCCTGGTCGCTGCGCCTGGCGGTGCGCCTGGCGCAGCCGGAGGTCGATGCGCGGGTGCAGAGCATCCTGCGCATTGCCGAGCGCGAGCGCGTGCTGGAGAGCCGGGTGATCCTGGGGGTGCGCGGGCGGCCCCTGCACAGCCTGCGTCTGGCGGTCCCCGCCGATCTGGAGATCCAGCGCGTCGTGGCGCCGGGGCGTTTCGAGTGGAGTATCCTGCGCGAGGCCGACGGCCAGATCCTGACCGTGCATCTCGAGCAGGGCCTCACCGGCGAAATCCCGGTCGTCCTGAGCGGCCGTCTGGGCGCCGTCGGCCGGGTCGAGCGGGTGCGTATTCCGCGCCTCTGGGTGGCTGACGCCCTGCGTCAGGAGGGCGACCTGGCCATCCAGGCCGACCCGCTCTACGAGGTCGTGCCACGCGATCTGGTCGGGCTGGAGGCCGTCCTGCTGAAGCGCCTCAATGCATGGCTCAGCGAGTCACAGCGGCCCCTGACGCGGCTGGGCTTCCACTACCGCGTCCCGGAGCACGGCGGCGAAGTGGTGCTGGAATCGCGTCAGGCCGACGTGCGCTGCCAGACCGTGACGAATGTCCGGGTCACGGAACGTGCCATCGAGGAGACGACGCTTCTGGCGTTCACCATCCACAACGCCGGGGTGCAGGAGCTGCGTTTCCGCCTCCCCGAGGCCCTGGCGCAGGCCCGGATCAGCGTCCCGCATCTGCGCCGGAAGACGACCGAGCCGGTGCCGGAGAGCGGCCAGGTGCGCGTCGTCGTCGAATTGCAGGACCAGGTGATGAACGAGGTCAGGGTGCTGGTCGAGCACGACCGCCTCCTGGACAGCGCCGAGCAGGAGGTCGTCCTGCCGGTGGTCGAGACCGGCCGGACCGACCGGCAGTACCTGGCGGTGGAGAGTGCGGGTCGCGATGAGGTCGTGGTCGACCCGGGCACGGCCTTCCGCGTTCTGACGCCGCAGCAGCACGAGTGGTCGGCGGTGGCGGCGCTGCTGCAGGGCGGCGTCAGCCAGGCGTACCTTGCGGTGGCCGGTCCGGCGGTGCCGCGGCTGACCTTCCGGACGCGCACGCGTCAGGCGGTCGAGACGGTCGGCGCCCGGATCGGCCTGGCCGAGGCCCTCCTGATCCTCGACGACGCCGGCGCCTACCGCGCCTCGCAGAGCTACCACGTCGACAACCGCACCGAGCAGTTCCTCGACCTGGAGCTGCCGGACGGTTCCGCGCTGTGGACGGTTCATGTCGGCGGCATACCGGCCAAGCCGATTCAGGCCGACGCGGCGACCCCGCGGCGGGTCCGCGTGCCCCTGGTCAAGACGGCGGCGGGCGACCTGGACTACGTCGTCGCCCTGACCTACGCCGGCAGCCTGCCGCGGCCGGGGCCGCTGCGGCCGTTGGCGATGCCTCTGGTGCGCACCCTGAATGTCAACGTCGAGCAGAGCCAGGTCGAACTCTGGCTGCCGCGGACGCGGCGCTGGTTCGGCTTTGACGGCAGCCTGCGGCGGGTCCGCCAGGGCGGCGAGTTCGAAGCCGGCTACCTCGCCTACCAGAACCAGCTCGCCAAGCGCCTGATGGACACCCTGCAGTCCGGCAGCGCCTTCGAGCAGGCGCGCGCCGTGAGCAACCTCAAGGCGATCAACCTGCGCCTGGCCGAGTCGCAGCAGGCCGTGGTCGGCGATCTTGCCAGCAACGCGGCGCTGGTTTCGCAGGTGACGCAGGCGCAGATGTTCGTGCAGGACGCCGATGCGGCCCTGCGGCGGGCGGAGTCGGCGCAGGTGGCACCGGCGGCCGAGGACAACCGCCTCCGGCTGAACCGCGCCTTCGCCCAGCAGGCCACCGGTATGGTCCGCAACCAGGTCACCCAGCTCGGCGGCAACTGGTTCGAGGCCGTGCCAGCCAAGGCGGCGGAGTCGGGCCGCATGGAGCAGTTCGATGTCAGCGCCTTCGTGCCGACCGAGCCGCGGAGCACTACCGCGCCGGCGACGCTGGCGCCGCAGCCGGCGAAGCCGGCGCCGGGGCGGCGGCAGGCCTGGTCGATGATGGGCACCGATGGCACCGATGCGCCGCGTGACGCCAAGGAAGCCCGGCCGCAGGCCGGGGCCGCGCCCGCCCGCGGCGACCTGCAGCAGCGCCTCGAGCTCTACCAGCGCAAGCTGGACAGCGCGCCGATGGCGCCAGGCGCGCCCGGCGTCGTCGGGGTCGACCTCGCGGAGCGCAAGGCCGGCGTGGCGGGTGCGGTTGTCGCCGGCCGTCCGGCGGCTACGCCGATGGGCGGTCTGGCCAGCCTGAGTGTCGGCCTGCCGGGCTTCGATGGCAGCCGCTGGGTCAGCGAGCGCTTTACGACGCCGCGGGGTGAGCTGGTCCTGCGGGCGCGGGCGCTGTCGGCAGCGGCGCTGGAGGCCCTCGAGCGTCTCCTGGCGGCGCTGCTGGTGGTCGTCCTGGCGGTGCTTGTGGCGGGCTGGTGCCGCCGGGCTGTCGGGACGGCCCGCACCGGCCGCGCCGCGGCCGGCGTGCTGATGCTGGTCGGCCTGGTCAGCCTGCTGGCCGGAGTGCTGCCGGGCTGGGGCCTGCTGGCGCTGGTCGCGGGCGGGCTGTGGCGCGTCGTACTGGCCGTCGCCGGGCGCCTCCAGCGCGCCCAAGGCGCCGGCAGGTAGGTCCGGCGGGCGTACGTACGTACCCCCTATCCCGGCGCCCGGGAGGTCCACGGACGGCGCCGCGGACCTACTCGCCTGCGCCGGCAGGGCTCCCCCTGGGATCGCCACTCTCCCGAGTGGCTCCGGTTCTGCCAATCAGGAGATTGGCGCGCCCGGGGGGTCCACGGACGGCGCCGCGGACCTACTTGCCCGCGCCGGGGAGTGGGCTGGAGTGGAACACCGCGTCGTTGTGCTGTCGATGCCGTTGCGGCTCGTGGACGCATTCGCGTCTGTGGACACTCGCGCTCCACCCCGATAGCGAGCGACGTTTCGCCTTGCCACAAAACGTCGGCGGCCGGGCGCCGTGACGGCGATGGGGGTTTAGGGTATGGGCACGGCCGCCGGTCCGCGTTTCCGGCGTTGCCCCGACGATGGCCTTGGGTCGCCTTTGGGCAGCATCAATGCCGTCACAGCAGAAGGGACACCGCAGGCGCCATGATCCTGATTGCGGACTGCCACGCCAGTGCTCGTCATGACAACGAGGACGAGTTCTTCGCCTGCCTTGAGCGCCTGGCGCAGACTCGGCACGACGTCGTCTTTCTGGGCGACATCCTGGACTTCTGGATTGCGCTGCCGGGCTACGAGCACGAGCTGCACCGGCGCTTCCTGTCGTGGTGCCAGGCCGAGTCGCAGCGCCGCACGGTCGGCTTTGTCGAGGGCAACCACGAGTTCTTCCTGGCGCACAGCCACGGCGCGGCCTTCAGCTTCTGCAGTGCCGACGAGCATGTCGACGCCGCCGGGAGGCTGTTTGTGCATGGTGACACGGTCAACGCCGCCGACCGCGGCTACCTGCGTTTCCGGCGTGTGGTGAAGTGCCCGCTGATTCGCTGGCTCGAGGAGCACACGCCGGGCGCCACGGCGATTGCCCGGATGATCAAGCGGCGTTTTGAGGTCCGCGGCCGGCAGTGGCCGCGGCACTTTCCCGAGGCGCAGTTGGATGCCTATGCGCAGGGGTGGTTCGACCGCGGAGTGCAGGCGCTGTACCTCGGCCATTTCCATCAGGGCCGCGTCATCGAGCGGCCGGATGGCCGCGTCGTGCAGATCATCCCGGCCTGGCAGCACGACGGCCTCGTCGGGGTCCTCGACGGCCCTGGCCGTGTGGCCGAGATCCGTCCGTGGCGCGAGCTGCCGGTGCCGTAACGCCGCCGATGCGTGCCGACCGCGGCCATGCGGATCTGACTCGGTCCACGGCGCCGCCCGCGGACCTGGTTCACCGGCGGCGCGGTGAACCTACGGGCGATCGAAGGCGGCGAGTCGTCCCCGGATCCAGCGGCGGGGCTCGACCGGCTCCCCGGCGTGGCGCTGGAGGTACCGCCGCACCGCGCCGCGGGTCTCGATGCCGGTATGTCGGCAGCGCACGCGGGGCCGTTTCAGGATGTCGACGAGGAGTGGAAAACGCCCGCCGGCGCCGCCGGCGGTATGGCTGTTCATGGCGACGCGCCAGCGCTTTCCCGGCGGCGGTGCTGGCGCGTCCGCGGCGCCGAGGCGCACGCCGGGCGGCCGTTCGGCGTCACCCTCGACGATGGCCGCCTCGACGCCCCAGAGTCCCGAGTAGACGTACGAGGTTCGGCTGGCCAGTTGTTCGGCGACGACGACCTCAAGTTCAGCGGTGGTCAGCTCGGCCAGGGTGACGTTGTTCTCGTAGGGCACGATGGCGAAGAGATCCCGCTCGGTGACCGGACCCGCCGGCAGGCCGCTGCGGCCCAGGGTGCCATGCAGGACGACCTCGGCATCGGCGGCCTCGGCGAGGGCGCGGCAGAGCAGCTCGCTGAGGGCGCAGCTCACGCCGGGGGTGCCGCCGCAGGGTATGGCCGCCGGGAGGTGGCAGACCACCTCGCCCGCCTCGGCCGCCGTCTTGGCCAGCATGGCCCTGATCTCAGGCCCGGGATCGAGGCTGGGCGCGGCGTCCGCCGGGACCAGTTCCGAGCTCAGCTCCACGACCCGGTGCGCGGCGGTATCGAGGCGGGCGCGGACCGCGGCGACGTGCGTCGCCAGGGCGCCTGGCTGGACGTACCACGCCGTCGGGCCGATGCGCAGGCCGGGTATGGCGCGGTGCGTGTGGGCGCCGAGGATCAGGTCGATCTCGGGGTAGCGCTGGGCCAGGTCGTTGACCTCGTTGATCTGTCGCGGGTCGGACTCGAGCCATCCCTGATGGGTGGCCAGGACGACCAGGTCGGGCTCCGTCGCGAGGATGTCGGGCAGGACGCGGTCGAGGACCGCGGCGGCGGTGGTCACCTCGATCTGCCGGGCGGTCGTGCCGCCGGTCCAGTGGCGGAGGTAGCTGGCGGTGGCGCCGATGACCGCGATGCGAGCGCCGCCGCGTTCGAAGCAGCGCCAGGCGGGGAAGGCCAGGCACTGCCGGCCGGGCCGCAGGACGAGGTTGCCGCAGAGCACGGGCATGCCCGACTCGCGGCACCAGCGCAGGAGCTGGGCCGGGCCGAAGTCGAGGTCGTGGTTGCCGGGCACCCAGACGTCGACCTGCTGGCGCTGCAGCATGGCGATGCCGACGGCGCCGGCGCTGGTGCGGGCGGCGGCGCTGCCCTGGCAGGTGTCGCCGCAGTCGATGAGGAGAGTGCGGTCGGGGCCATGGGCTTCGCGGAGGCGGTGGATGGTCGGCAGGAGGCGCAGCCAGTCGCCCTCGTCGGGCAGGGTCGGCGTGCCGACAGCGCCGTGCAGGTCGGCCGTCTGCAGGACAAGCACCTCGACGACGTCAGCGCGGGCGAACAGCCCGCCCAGCAGCAGCCAGGCGGCCAGGACGATGGGGCGCATGGTCAACCGATCTCCCCTCAGCAAGGCGGCCTCCCGGGCCGCGGTTCAGCCTGACCTATTCACGCGCCGCACAACGGCCCGTGAACAGGCTACCCTTCGGGCTTCGACGCGAGGCACCTGCGGCCTCTTGCTCAGGGCTAACCTTGAGCAAGCGGCGCATCGCGACGCGCGTCGAAACTTGCGCCGCAACGAGGTGCGGCGCAAGTGGATTGTGAGCGAAGCATCCGCGCTTCGCAAATAATCCAGGTCAGCAGACACACACCGGCATTCCTCGCCGGCGCGGCGACGGGGATGCGGCTCGTGGACGCTGACGCGTCGGTGGCCGCTCGCCCTCCAGGCCGCTGTGATGCGTCTCGCGGACGCCTTCGCGTCTCTGTCGTCCATCCCTTCCGCGCGGCGGCGCTCACCAGACCCAGGTCGGCTCGACGTCGCCGGCGGACAGGGCTCGCGCCAGGCCGAAGCGCAGGCCGCGCGTCGAGACGCGGAAGGCGGTCGCGCCGACCAGGTCAAGGAACTCGTGCAGGATCAGCAGCCCGGCCGGTAGCACGGGCGCGCGGTCCGGGCTGAGGCCGGGCAGGGCGCCGCGCTCGGCGGCGGTCAGGGCGCAGAGCCTGGCGATGGCGGCTGCCAGGTCGACCGTCTGGCCGGTCCAGCCGTGGACGCGGCGGGCCTCGTAGCGCTCCAGGCCGAGGCTGACGGCGGCGTAGGTGGTGGCCGAGCCGCCGCTGAGGACGACCAGCGGCGACCGCGGGTCGGGCGCCGGATCGAGGCGCCGGCAGGCCGGCTCCAGGGCGGCGCGGATGGCGACGCGGGCCGCGCCCACGGCCGCCGGAGCGGGGCGGTCCATCAGCTCGAAACGCTCGCCGATGCGGACGCAGCCCAGCCGCACGCTCTCGGCGGAACGGCAACCGGCGGTGGTGCCGCCGGCGGTCGCCTCCGAGCTGCTGCCGCCGACGTCGAGGTGGACCACGGCCCGCCCAGGCGGGAGGTCCGAGACGATGCCGCGGAAGGTGAAGGCGGCCTCCTCGTCGCCGCTGAGGAGACGCGGTCGCGCCCCGAGGGCCTCGCAGCAGCTCTCGAGGAATTCAGCGCCATCGCGGGCATCGCGGGCGGCGCTGGTGGCCACGGCCAGGCCGACACAGCGCGGGCAGCGCTCGCGGCAGTGCCGAAGGTGGTCGACGATGGCCTCGAGGGTGCGCCGGCGTGCGGCGGGGTCGAGGCGACCGCTGGCGTCGACGCCCTGGCCGAGGCGCGTCGTGGTCTGCCACTCGGCGAGTTCGGCAAGACCCGCGCCGCGGCCCTGCACGGCCAGGGTCATGACGGTGTTGCTGCCGATATCGACAATGGCCCAGCAGGGCGCCGTCATGGCATCCTCACGCGAGTTGGCGATCGAATTCCTCGGATCCGAGGAACTTCTCGAAGTCGCGTTTGTTGGAGGCCTTCATGTAGGCCTCGATCGGCGGTATGCGGCCCTCCTCGAGGAGGCGCATGAGGCAGTTGTCCATCATCTGCATGCCGCGTCCAGTCGACTGCTCGATGATGCTGCGGATGTTCGATATCTGGCCCTCGCGGATGGTCGCGGCCAGGGCCTCGTGGTCGAGGAGGATCTCATGCACGGCGCAGCGGCCCTTGTCGTCGGCGGTGCGGCAGAGGAGCTGCGAGATAACCGCCTTGAGGCTCTGGGCCAGCATGGCGCGTATCTGGGGCTGCTCATCGGCCGGGAAGGCGTCGATGATGCGGTCGATGGTCTTGGGGGCGTTGTTGGTGTGCAGGGTGCCGAAGACCAGCATGCCCATGGCGGCGCAGGTGAGGGCCAGGTTGATGGTCTCCAGATCGCGCATCTCGCCGACCAGGATGATGTCGGGGTCGGCGCGGATGGCGCCGCGCAGGGCGACGTCGAAGGACTCGGTGTCGGAGCCGACCTCGCGCTGGACGATGATCGAGCCCTTGTTGCGATGGACGAACTCGATCGGGTCCTCGATGGTGATGATGTGCTTGGCGAAGCGCGTATTGATGTAGTCGATCATGGCCGCCAGGGTGGTCGACTTGCCGGAGCCGGTCGGGCCGGTGACCAGGACCAGCCCGGACGGGTACTCGCAGACCTCCTTGAGCACCGGCGGCAGGTTCAGCTCCTCGAGGGTGAGGATCTTGGTCGGGATGATACGCAGCACGGCGCCGGGGCCGTAGTGGTTATTCATGTAGTTGACGCGGAAGCGCGCCAGGCCGCGCAGCTCGTAGGCGAAGTCCATATCGAGGTTGGAGCGGTAGTGCTCCCAGCGGTCCTTGGGGCAGATCTCGTGCAGGATGTCGAGCATCTGTTCGGCGGATATCGGCTCCTCGGGCAGGGGCTCGAGGCGGCCGTGGATGCGGATCTTCGGGGGCAGGCCGCTGCAGAGGTGCAGGTCGGACCCCTTCTTCTCCATCAGGGCTTTGAGGAAGTCGTCGATTCTGGCCATAGCTGCTTGCCTCGGGCGTTAGCGGCGGTTGCGCGGCGTCGGCGGGCCGTGGGATCAGAACCACTTGCGCTTCTTGGGCGCACCATGGGCGGCGGCGGCGCGGGCCGCCTCCTGCACCTGCATCTGGCGGATCAGCTCCTCGCTCTTGACCAGGGGGCGGGTCTGTTCGTAGGTGCGCTTGCCATCCATATACAGGTCGACGAGGGACTGCTCCATGGTGCTCATGCCGATGTTGCGGCCGGTCTGGATCGTCGACGGCAACTGGAAGGTCTTGCCCTCGCGGATGAGGTTGCTCACCGCCAGGGTTGCGAGCATGATCTCGCAGGCCAGGACGACGCCATCGCCGGCGGCATTGGGCAGGAGCTGCTGGCAGATGACGCCGCGGAGGCTCTCGGCGGCCATGGCGCGGATCTGGGCCTGCTGGTTGGACGGGAAGACATCGAGGATGCGGTCCATCGTGGTCGCGGCGCTGCTGGTATGCAGGGTGCCGATGACCAGGTGGCCGGTCTCGGCCGACCGGATGGCCATCTCGATCGTCTCCAGGTCGCGCAGCTCGCCGATGACGATGATGTCGGGGTCCTCGCGCAGGGCGGCGCGGAGGGCATTCGAGAAGCTGCGGGTGTGGTTATGCAGCTCGCGCTGGGTGACATTGCAGAGAATGGGCCGGTGCACGACCTCGATGGGGTCCTCGACCGTGATGATGTGGTCGTGGCGGGTCTCGTTGATGAGGTGCACGAGGCTGGACATCGTCGTCGACTTGCCGCAGCCGGCTGGGCCGGTGAGCAGGATCAGGCCCTGGTGGTAGGTGGTGAGCCGCTCGATGACCTTGGGATCGCGGAAGCCGAGTTCCTCCAGGCTGCGGATGGTCGTGTCGATGATGCGGTACGACCCGGCGATGCCGAGGCGCTGGAGCATGACGTTGGTGCGGTAGCGGTCCTCCTGGGAGATGGCGTAGGTGTAGTCGAGGTCGCGCGCCTTGTCGAAGTGCTGGCGCTGGTCGTTGTCGAGGGGTGCGAGGTTGATGGCCTCGGCGACTTCCGGTGTGACGACAGGCTGGTCGGGTATGAGGTGGACCTGCTTGTAGCGCCTGACGAAGGGCCTGGCGCCGGCGCTGATATGGACATCGCTGCAGTTCTGTTCGCGGGCCTGATGCAGGAAGTCGTTCAGGAGTGCCACGGCGCCGTCGGTGCCGACCTCGGCGGCCTGCGCGAGCTGGGGCCAGCCGTAGAGCCACTCCGGCGCGCCGGTGATCTCGGCATTGTCGGCCTCGGAGGTGCTCTCGGTCGAGACGTAGCGCCGGCCGCCGCTGGTGGCGCGGCGGAGCATCTCGGCCTCGTCCTCGGGCTCCTCCTCCTCGGCCGGCGGGCGACGGGGACTGCCGGCGTCGTGGTCGGCCTCCGCGTCGGCACCGAGGTAGCGCCGGCCGCCGGGGCGGCGCGGCGCCTCGTCGTCGGCCT
>JAAYZO010000996.1 GCA_012514865.1 Lentisphaerota bacterium
ATTCACGGCGCAGCCGATGTCGAGGTAGAGCAGATCGACGTCGAGATACGCAAACTGCAGATCGCACTGCCGCAGGAGCTCGTCGTAGCACGCCGGCACCGACAGCAGACTGGCGTAGTTGGGCGCGCAGCCCGGGAAGAAGTCCAGCGGCTGGCCGTCCTTATTCCGATGGCGGAACCACTCCGGATGCGCTGCCAGAGTGCGCGCCTCATAGGTCGCCGACCACAGGAGGTTGTAGAGGCAGACCTTGACGCGCGGGCTGAGGGCGTGCAGCCGTGCCACCAGGTCCTTCAGCTCCGGGCCGTCCATGAAGCCGCCATCCTGCCCGACCAGGCACTCGTCGACACGGTAGTCGGCCCAGCTCCCCCAGTGCGAAACGAGCACGACGATGGTACCCTCGTCAGTCATCTCGACGAGACGCCGGACGTGCGCCATATCCGGCAGGCCGCTGTAGAGGACGACGTCGCCGACCCAGGACGGCACCGGCGGCACCGCGGCCAGCGCCTCCTGCACCGGCTCGAGGTGGCGGTATTCGCGGTCGAAGAAGTCGAACCACGTCCCCGGGAAGACGCTGAAGGCCTCGCCGTACGACGCCGCCCCGGTGCCGCCCTGCAGGGGCATCGTGCCCATCGACATCTCCCAGCCGCGCGGCGTGTAGGAGAGCACATTCATGCGCTCGAGGAAACCGGCGATCGAGCCGGTGAAGAACGGCCACACGAAGCGGTCGTTCGTGTGCGTGCGGTAGTGCGCAAAGCCATAGCCGGCCGCGGGCTGGTGCAGCAGCATCAGCTTCGGCGACCCCTTGCGCTCGGAGCGCGTCGTCGCCGCGACGTCCGGCGCCGGCACCAGCGCTCCGAGGCCATGCATGTAGTAGCCGCCGTCCCGAAAGCGCGGCGTCAGGTCCACGGCGGCGTTGTAGGTGACGAAGCGCCCCCGGGGCTCGTCGAGCTCGAAGGCAAGGCGCCGCAGCAGGCGGTGGCCGTCGAGCGTGTAGCGCTTCTCGATGGTGAAGCCGGGGATGGCCTCGTTGACACAGCGAAGCGTCAGGCGCTGTGCGCCGGCATCGACATCGGCCGCCACCACGCGGTCAGCGGCCTCGTCGGCTGTGACCAGCGAGGCGCGGTCCTCGACGTGGTATCGCCCCGTCGCACCGGCGAGGTAGCGCTGCGCGGTCCGGACATTCCAGCCGCCGACGACGCGGCCGCTTGCGCGCTCGATGGCCCACGCGGCGTCGGCGTCGCCGATCAGCCAGGCCTCGGCCGTCTCCTGCGGGAAGGTCCACGCCGTCGGGTCCGCCATGCCGCGAACCGCCGCGGCCGCCTGGCCCGCCACCGTGACGCTGAAGCCGTCAATAAGGAAGACCTCGTCGGCGCGGTCGAAGCCCTTGGTATAGACCGACAGCGATGGCACGAGACCCCAGGGGACGTTCTTCGGGTTGACCCACCTGCCCGGATCGAGATCCAGCACGACCCGCGTCCAGGCACCACGCGTCACCGGCGCGTAGCGATAGACATGGGCCTCCCCTAGACGGAGATTCACGCAGACGCTGTCCGACGCATTCTGCTTGACGTGCAGGACGATCACGTCGTCGGGGCGCGCCCCCGTCAGGTCGATGTCGTGACGCAGACGAATACCCTGGTACTCGCGGCCGTCCACACCGGTCACCTGCAGGGCAAACCGCCCCACGGCCGACTCCGCCGCGGCCGTAAGCGCCCCGCCACCGGACGCCTGCCAGCCGAAGTCCGCCGCCGCCTCGACACGGTCGAACTCGACCAGGTCCTCCGCCGCCCGAAGAACCGCGGCCGACACCAGCAGGAACGCCGCGGCACCGAAGACCCGCGACGACGCCCACAACCACCCGCCGCCGGCACGCTGCCGTAACGACGTAGCCCCGAGGACGCCCTCAACGCACTGTGCAAACGCCATGGCCACGGACCTCCCGGACACCACCACACGCCGGTGACAGGAGAACCGTAGGCCGCCCACCCACAAAGTCCAACACCGCGCCGCCCGCCACAGGGCTGTTCAAAAGTCCGGTTCTGGCACCCCTTCAGGCATACGCGTCAACCTAAGGCTGATGCTTCGATCCACCGGTCCCACTTTTCGTTGAAGTTCTCTCGTCGTCGCCTGTCGTAGGTGCAATAGCGCGCGAGGCGTTCGAGCAGCCCGTTCAGTTGCGGGCGCTGGCCTAAGGCCTGGCTGATCTCGGCGATTGTCGTGCGTCCCGCCGCGATGTACCTGAAGGTCTTGATCATGCTCAGGTCCTTCTGGCAGAGCTTATGGATCGCCTCGCGCGCCCTGTGGAAGACGTCCCGCATGCCGTCGGCGAGAACGGTCATCCTGGCAATGAGAAGCGCCCGCAGCTGGTTCGCCGACACGTTGTGGATGCGGTGCATCCGCAGTTCGCTCTTCCAGGCCTTGAAGACGGTCTCGATCCTCCATCGCAGGGCGTAGGTGTCGAGGAGCTGCCGGAAAGAGGCGCGCTCCCGGGGGATGGTGGTGAGGAGTATGGTCCACGACATGAGGTCGAGCAGCTCCTTGGAGGGCGCATGGCCCTTGGTGTCGCTCTTCGCCCTCATCCGGCGCAGGTTGGCGGTCTCTTCGTCCACCGGAGCCGCGACGAGCCTGACCGGTGTCCTGCTCGGGTTGTTCAGGCAAACGTCCATGTCGATGGCCCCCCGTTGGCGGAGGATGCCTGGCAGGTCGACCAGCTCGCCGGTCTCCGGGTCGAGATAGATCGTGCCGAACTTGTGGCGGTAGATGCAGTCGGCGCCGACGTCGAGGTGCCGCTGGATCTCGGCGGCCAGCAGGTAGCCGCGGTC
>JAAYZO010000997.1 GCA_012514865.1 Lentisphaerota bacterium
CCATCACGGCCTCGACCGTGTGCGCGCCGGCCCGGGCCTCGATGCTGACCGGTCGCCACGTCTGCGACCACGACGCCTGGACCAACAACATGCCCTGCCGCGAGGGCCTGGAGTACTACCCCCAGCGCATGCGGGCCGCCGGCTATGACACGGCCGCCTTCGGCGTCCTGGACCACTTCCCCCATGACGACATGTGCGGCTTCCGGCACTGCCGGCTCATGGAGGGCGGCCTGCAGGGCGACAAGGAGGAGTACCTGGCCTTCCTGCGGCAGCGCCACCCGGAGGTCACCCGGATCTTCAACGGCAGCAACTTCGAGTTCGCCTTTGCCGAGGATGAGTTCTACGACTACTGGACCGCCTCGCGCGCGATCGAGTACATCGAGGAGCGCGCCGCCTGCCCGCAGGAGCCCTTCCTGGCCTACGTCGGCTTCCTCAGTCCGCACACGCCGCTGATTCCCCCCAGGGAGGTCCATGGCACCGTCGACACCGAGCGGCTGCCGCGGCCCCTGCAGCGCCAGGAGGGCATGTCACCGGTGACCACCTACCGCGGCGTGCTGGTCACGCCGAAGAAGACCGCGGCGGCGCAGATGCGTGAGCGCACCGCCTACGCCGAGCTGATTGTCGAGGTCGACCGCCAGGTCGGCCGCATCGTGGACGCCCTCAAGGCCGCCGGGCTGTACGAGTCGACCACCATCCTCCTCACCGCCGACCACGGCGACATGCTCGAGGACTTCGGCCTGACCACCAAGGGGCCCTACCCCTACCGCTCGTCCCTCTTCATCCCGATGATCCTGTCGAACCACCCCGGCCTGCGCCGCGGCGCCAGGAGCGACAGCCTGGTGGGCAACATCGACATCGGCGCCACCGTCCTGGATATCGCCGGCGACCAACGTGCCTTCGGCTACTCGCGCTCGCTCGTCGACGCCGCCCAGCCGGTGCCCGAACACCCCCGCGAGGTCAACTACAGCGAGTTCTCCGATGCCATGAAGCTCGCCATGGACAAGCGCTACACCTACGCCTACTTCCCCTTCACCGGCTATGCCGACCTCTATGACCGCCAGGCCGACCCCGACGAACTGCACAATCTGGCCGGCGACCCGGCCCACGCCGCGGTGGAGATGGCCTTCCTCAAACACATCATCGAGTTCCTTACCCTGGCCCGCAATGTCCGCATCGAGGCCCACGACATGATCCCGCCCCTGCGCGCCGGCCTGGAGCGGAAGGCCCCCAGGTTCCTCGACGACTTCGTCATCGCCTACCCGATCTCGAGCAACACCGAACGGCAGCGCCTGCGCGAGGCGGGGCTGAGCGACGACTACAACGAGTTCTGCCGCGAACGCACGGTGTCAGCCCACTACGGCGTCTACTGGGAGAGCCGCCCGCCGGCCTGAAGAGAGGCATCGGCGGGGCCGCAGCAGGCGATGTTGCGCCGCGCACTCGCAGGGGACGTTGCGTCGTTGTGATGTCGACGCCGCTCCGGCTCGTGGACGCGTTTGCGTCTGTGGACACTCGCGCTCCGGCTCCCATGGCCAGTGTGTCGTCCCGCAAATCCAGTGTCTTATTCTCAGCGCCCTATTGAGTGTGCCAGACGCGGCACATGGAGCGCGAGCGTCCTCGCGAGCCACGTTGTCGTCGCCCAGGCGAAAGACAACGTTCTTTTGGGACGACACACTAGCCTGGATAATTCACGCGCGTCGTGCTTGAATCCGTTACTTACTGCCAGAAAACCTTGCAAAGCAACGGCTTGTACATTGAAAAGGGACGTCTGAACGGTATGTTGGGTGTTAGCCGACAACCAAGCACACCGAACAGACGACCCGGAGCACGATATGC
>JAAYZO010000998.1 GCA_012514865.1 Lentisphaerota bacterium
GCCGTCGCCATCGAGGTCACCGGCGGCCAGTCGCACGACCTGTCGGCCGATCGCCAGGCTGGCCAGGCGCCGCCCGGCGGCATCCCATGCCGTCACGGCGCCGTCGTCGCCGGCGCTGAGGAGCATCGGCCGCGCTGTGCCGGGGAGAGTCAGCACGAGGAGCGCGTTGACCGAGTCGCCGGCATTGCGGCACCACACCTCACGGCCGGCGTCGCCGAGAGCCCAGAGGAAGCCATTCTTGCCGCCGCTGACGACCTCCTGGCGGCCATCGCCATCGAGGTCGACCTTGACGACGCAGGTCTGCGGGCTGCCGGTATCGACGCGCCAGAGCACCGCCTTTTCCAGGCTCGACGCGGCCAGGCCCTGCTGGCCGACGCCGACCATCTCGCCGCGGCCATCGCCATCGAGGTCGGCGATCACCCCGGCGGCCGCCGGGCCGATGCCATTCCAGACGAAGGTCGACGTCTCGGCCTTGCTGTCGAACCAGTTCACATGGGCGAACGAGGTCCCCTGGAAGATCTCCATGGCGCCGTCGCCATCGAGATCGCCGACATCGAGGAAGGTCGACTCGTGCGAATAGAAGTAGCACCGCCGCAGCTCCTTGCCGTCGGTGCTGAAGAGCGACAGGTGCCAGTTATCGGCGCCGACGATTACCACCGGCTCGCTGCCGGGGGTGAGCGCGGCGACGGTCAGACAGCGGATGCCGCCGGTCTCATAGTCGCGCGGCTGGTAGTCGTAGGTGCGGGCCCGCCAGCGTTCCTGGCCCTTGGTATCGAGGCGGTACAGGCGGCCGTCCTCCGAGCCTGCGAAGATCGCGGTCTCGCCCTGGATCTCGCCGGCCCAGACGTCCTGCATCAGGTCCTCGGCGGTGAAGGTCCAGAGCCGCCGGCCCTCGGCGTCGAGGCAGTGCAGGCGGTGGTCGGAGCCGGCCACGAGGACCTCACCTCGGCCGTCGCCATCGAGGTCGTGGACGACGACGTCGTTGATGTCGGTCAGGACGCCTTCCGTAGTCGGGTCCGGCTGGAAGACCACCTCGGAGAGATAGACGCGGCCCTTCTCCTGCAGCGGGGTGAAGCGCATCCGCACGAAGCGTGCCCGTGGTGCCTGAGACAGGTCGATCTGGCGGACGCGGGCGATGTCGCGCTCGCCGGGGACCGGCTCGCCGGTGACGGCCCGGGCCGGCTGGAAGCCGTCGGGCGTGTCGGACGGGCTCAGCTCGACGGCGATGGCGCCCAGAGCGCAGCCGTCGAGGCCATCCCAGGAGTGGACGCCGATGCGGCTGAGGGCGATCGGCCGCCCCAGGTCGAAGGTCACCGTCGGCGCCTGGCCGTCGGGCCACATGGCCGACACCATCGAGGTACGCGCATTGCCGTCGATCAGCTTGTCGACCGGGCTGCTGCGCCCGGGTACGCAGGCCAGGTCGCTGCTGATGGCGGCGACCGGCACCGGCACCGCCGCGCGCACGCCGTCGTAACGCCACCGCGCCGGGGCCGCCGCCCCGTCGCCGGTCCCGTCGCCGGCGCCCTGCCCGGCCTTCGCCACGGCCCGATCGAGGGTTGCGGCAAAGGCCTCGGCCAGACCCGCCGGGGCGGTGCTGCGCAGGCGCGTCTGGCCGGCACGCAGGTCGAGCCGAAGGGCACTCTTGGCCGCGCCGGCCGTGACCGCCAGCTCGCCCGCCGCCGGCGACGACACCCAGCAGCCCTCACCGGCGACGACGACCACACGGCCGTCGGCGTGAAGCTCGACGTTGACCGCCTCGGCGCTGCGCCAGACCTCGCGGCCCGCCACACGGCAGCGCCGCGCTCCGACCAGCGCCAGCGAGGCGCCGTCGAGGCGCAGCATCGCCGCGTCAGTCTCGATCAGGCCCTCGACCCCGCCGCCGGCCGCCACCAGCGCCGGGCCGCCCAGGCCCCGCACCAGCCAGGCCGTCTCGCCCAGGCGCTCCAGGGACGGCGCCGGTGACTCTGCTGCAGGCCAGCACAGCAGGTTGGCATAGGTGATCGTGTCATGGCGCTTCAGCGATCGCGACACCACCTGCCGCAACGCGAAGGCGCGCTGCCCGAGGGCGCGCTCGACGCCCTCCCAGGCCACCTTCGCCCGGCCCTCGCCACCCGCGGCCACGACAAAACGCTCACCGGCCTGCCGGGCCTCCAGGCGGCCGCCCTCGAGACGGCCCTCGATCGGCAGCCGCCAGATGGCGTTGGCCTGGTAGTCGCCCGCCACACGGCAGGTCAGGCGGTCCACAACCACGA